>CAXIBI010000024.1:0-27233 GCA_964022305.1 uncultured Hyphomicrobiales bacterium
TCAAATTCAAAGTGATAAGTGAGAGAAGCACATGTTCCGCTCTAAGTACAAAGTTCAGTACCCAGTAATCATAAAAGCACTATTACTCATCGGCATGGCGATAACTTCAGCGGGTTGTTCCCATTTAGACAAGATATCTGAAATTGGTGAAACACCAAAACTATCAGCCATTGAAAGTCCAAAATCAAAACCTGGATATAAACCGGTCAGCATGCCTATGCCTGAACCAGAAGCGGTGAGTTACAATCCTAATTCACTATGGCGCAATGGCTCTCGTTCATTCTTTAAAGATCAGCGCGCAAGAAAAGTTGGCGATATTATCACTGTGATGATCGAAATCACTGATAAAGCTGAAATTGATAACGAAAGCACAAGAGATAGATCAGGCACGACCTCAGCCGGCATTGATGCATTGGCAGGTTATAAAGCTGTATTACAAAGCATTCTCCCAGACAGTGCAAATCCTACAAACTTGGTCAATGTAAATTCCTCACACAGTGACAAAGGCTCCGGCACAGTTGATCGAGAAGAGAAGTTGACTACAAAAATGGCCGCTGTTGTCATGCAAGAATTACCAAACGGCAATCTTGTTATCGAAGGCCGCCAGGAAGTAAGAGTGAATCACGAAATAAGAGAAATTATCGTGGCCGGTGTGATCAGACCAGAAGATGTCAGCTCAATTAATACAATTGACATCTCTAAAATCGCTGAAGCTAGAGTCTCCTATGGTGGGCGAGGTCACATCACAAATGTACAAGCACCACGATATGGTAATCAGGTTTTAGATATCCTCTTACCTTTCTAAGGATTTAAGAAACAAACGTCTAAATTAAAAGGCCCGGACTTCATCAAAGTCTGGGCCTTTTTAAGTTTTTTTAAAGCTACCATTTAAAATCTACCAAAAGGTAGATTGAATATTTGACTATTCAGTCAAATTTATATATTTTGCAAATCTTGAAGGAAAGATCATATGGGCCGCGCACCAACAAATACAAAACTCAAATTATTGGAAACAGCTCATGAACTGATCTGGCGTAATTCTTACGGCTCTGTAAGTGTTGATGGCATTTGTGAAAAAGCAAATGTTAAAAAGGGAAGCTTCTATCATTACTTTCCAAGCAAGGCAGATCTCGCCATTGCAGCCATTGAATGGTGGATGCAAAACACCATTCCTTACCTCGATGAAATCTTCTCACCATCACGTCACCCGATAGACCGCTTCACAACATTAATAGATTTTATCTATGAAAAACAAGAAGATATGAGAATAGAATATGGGCATGTCTGTGGGTGCCCCTTTATCTCCATCGGCTCAGAACTCGCCGCTCAAGAAGAAAAGATATGTCAAAAAATCGCAGACATAACAAAACAAAAAATGTCATATTTTGAGAATGCTCTAAGAGACATGATAGCAATGGGGCTGATTGATCAAAATACGGACGTAATACTAAAAGCTGAAGAGATCTATGCATTTATTACTGGTAATATGATGCTAGCAAGAATTAAAAATGATCTCAAATTTATGAAAACAAGTTTAAAACCCTCACTCTTAACTTTAATCGGAGTGGAGCGAACCACTGAAACGCTAAATATTTGACCATTCAGTAAACAAATAAACTTATTCAAAATTAGTGCGGTTGTTTGTGGGCAACCTAAAGCACATCTAAATAAGGAAAATGTCGTGAGTTATTTAAATCAATTGAATAAAAATTTCACCCCTTTAAAGGGGCTCTTTTTTTCGGTTTTATTTCTCACGCTGTTCATCTCAGTTGCCTCAAATAAAGCCGGCGCCAAAGACCAAAAACCAAAAGGCATGCCAGTTGACGTAACAATCGTAAAACCTGAAAAGCTTCAAATCTGGCGTAATTATTCGGGGCGTGTAACAGCCGTTGATCGCGCAGAACTACGCCCACAAGTAAGCGGCCGCATCACAGAAGTCAGATTTAAAGATGGTCAGCAGGTCAATAAAGGCGACATTCTCATTGTCATTGATCCCCGCCTTTATGAAGCCACTTTAAAACAAGCTCAAGCGACCTTAACCACTGCTAAAACCCAAGTCACATTGGCCGAAAAAGAGTATAAACGCGCAAAATCCCTCGTCGCAAAAAAAGCTGTATCTGAAAGCATTCTAGATACACGTAGAAACAATTACATGGTGGCTAAAGCAAATCTGCTCCGCGCCGAAGCTGGTGTTGATACAGCGAAAATCAATATTGATTATGCTTATGTTAAAGCTCCGATTTCGGGCAAGATTAGCCGAGCAGAAATCACTGTTGGAAATTTAGTGCAAACCGGTGTAAACGCTCCGCTCCTCACCTCAATAATTTCCCATAAAAAAGTATATGTTGATTTTGAAATTGATGAACAAACTTTTATCAAAACAGCCCAACGCACATCAGAAGGTGATCAATCCAAACTACCGGTGCGCTTAAACTTTGGCACCAATAAAACCCACAAAGACGGTCACCTCTTGAGTTTTGATAATCGAATTGATCAGTCAACAGGCACCATCCGTGGCCGCGCCCTGTTTGATAATGAAAAGAAATGGCTCGTCCCTGGTATGACAGTCAGTGTGAGCTTAGGTCTTCCAAGTGAAAAAAACGCCCAACAAATCGCCATAGCTGAACGCGCCATCGGTACAGATCAAGATCGCAAATTCGTTTATGTCATCAGTGAAAAAAGCACTGCCGAATATAGAGAAGTCACACTTGGTCCCAAAATTGGTAACCGTCGCTTGATCACCTCTGGCCTCAAAGAAAACGATAAAGTGATCATAGAAGGCTTAGCTCGCATCAGACCAAACATGCCCGTCGCCCCTAAAGTGAAATCCCTTAAAACAGCCCAAAAGTTAAAAAAACAATCCGTACAATAATCGTCTCTAAATTCGTGAAACTTAAAATAACAAGATTTAAGACAATAACTTAAAGCTAATTAAAACCATTTGGTTCAATAGGTAAGAGAGTAAAACTGATGAATTTCTCCAGTCATTTCATAGACCGCCCCATCTTTGCTGGTGTCATCTCATTTCTGTTTTTCTTTCTTGGCCTGATTGCCATGTTTCAATTGCCGATCTCAGAATATCCTGAGGTCTCCCCCCCTTCTGTGCAAGTTACAGCTCAGTTTCCAGGTGCCAACCCAACTGTCATTGCAAAAACAGTCGCCACACCGCTTGAAGAACAAATCAACGGTGTAGAAAACCTTCTTTATATGAACTCCTTGGCAACCACAGATGGCCGCCTCCAATTAACCGTAACATTTGCCATTGGTACAGATATCGACCTGGCTCAACAACTCGTCCAAAACCGAGTTTCTCAAGCACTCCCTCGCTTGCCAGAAGTTACAAGACAACTAGGTGTAACCGTTGTAAAAAGCTCACCTGATCTCACAATGGTTGTTCATCTCACATCTCCAAATGCCAGATATGACATGCTTTATTTGCGTAACTACGCAACCTTAAACATCAAAGATCAATTGGCAAAAATTCAGGGTGTTGGTAGTGTACGCCTCTTTGGTTCAGGCGATTACGCCATGCGAGTTTGGCTCAACCCAGATCGCATAGCAGAACGCGGCATGACAGCTAATGAAGTAGTTAGCGCCATTCGCAATCAAAATGTGCAAGTTGCAGCCGGCCTCATCGGAGGTCCTCCTTATGAAAAAAACACCCAAATCCAAATGCCTGTCAATGCACAAGGCCGCCTAAAAAGTCCTAAAGAATTTGAAAAAATCATTATTAAGCGCGATGAAAACGGCGTCATCACCAGACTAAGCGATGTTGCATGGGTCGAGTTGGATGCTCAAACTTATGCCCTCAGATCACTTTTGAACAACAAAGAAGCGGTTGCTATTCCAATCTTCGCACAAGCTGGCTCGAACGCACTTGATATTTCAGACAATGTCCGCAAGACAATGGCCGAGCTCAAAAAAAGGTTCCCAGAAGATGTTGACTATACCATCGTCTATGACCCAACTGTCTTTGTGCGTAACTCTATCAAAGCGGTGATAGAAACGCTTTTAGAAGCCATCTTACTCGTTGTCCTCGTTGTGATCGTCTTTTTGCAAACCTGGCGCGCCTCTATCATCCCTCTCTTGGCCGTACCTGTCTCGATCATTGGTACATTTGCTATCATGTTGCCCTTAGGCTTTTCAATCAATGTGCTCTCCCTCTTTGGCCTTATTTTGGCCGTCGGCATTGTGGTGGATGATGCAATTGTTGTGGTTGAAAATGTAGAGCGAAATATCGCAGAAGGTAAAAACCCAAGAGACGCCACCATCCAAGCAATGAAAGAAGTAACAGGGCCAATTATCGCAACCTCTCTCGTGGTCGCAGGTGTATTTATACCCCTTGCCTTCATCAGCGGCTTAACAGGCATGTTTTACCAACAATTTGCCCTCACCATTGTGATCGCAACATTTATCTCAACTCTAAACTCCTTAACTCTTAGCCCGGCTATGTCAGCCCTATTGCTCAAGCCACATAATGCAAAAAAAGATAAGCTAACAAAATTCATGGACGCAGGTTTTGGTTGGTTTTTCCGTATTTTTAATTGGACCTTCAGCAAGGGGCAAAATGGTTATGCGGCCAGCATAAAAACATTTGGCATTCGCAAAGGTGTGATGATGACCATCTTTGGAATACTAGTGATTGCAACCTATTTTAGCTTTAGCTTAGTCCCTCCCGGTTTTGTTCCGGCACAAGATAAAAAATATCTGATTTCCTTTGCTCAGCTACCAGCAGGTGCCACTCTTGAGCGTACCCAAAATGTCATGAAACAAATGGCAGACATCGCCATGAAAGAAAAAGGTGTAGCCAACGCAGTTCAGTTCCCTGGCCTGTCTGTAAACGGCTTTGTGAACTCCTCAAGCGCCGGTATCATGTTCATCCCGCTTGATGATTTTGAAGATAGAAGAGACAAACGCTTGCACGCTGGCGCTATAGCCCAAAGACTGCAAGGGCAGTTTAATAAAATCGATAAAGCTTTCATTGCCATCTTCCCTCCTCCTCCTGTGCGCGGCCTTGGCACAACTGGTGGCTTCAAATTACAAATTCAAGACAGAGGCAATCTTGGTTATCAGGAATTGGATAATGCCGTAAAAGCGGTGATCGGCAAAGCCTGGCAAGACCCAGCGCTCTCACGTGTTTATTCAAATTATAATGTCAATGTGCCCCAACTCTATGCGGACCTAGATCGCACCAAAGCGCAACAGCTCGGTATTCCTATCAATGAAATCTTCCGAACAATGCAAATTTATCTGGGCTCAATCTATGTGAATGACTTCAATCAATTTGGACGCACCTATCAAGTTATTGCCCAAGCGGACAAACCGTTCAGAGCAACCAGTGATGACATTTTGAGCTTAAAAACCAAAAATGCTGAAGGGAACATGATCCCGCTTGGCTCGGTTATGAATGTAAAAGAAACCTTTGGTCCTGATATGGCTGCAAGGTATAACGCGTTTCGCTCAGCTGATATTAACGGCAACCCAGGCCCAGGGTACTCTTCTGGCCAGGCTCAAGCAGCCATTACCAAAATTTTAAATGAAACCTTGCCACAAGGTATTAGTTTTGAATGGACAGGCCTCACCTACCAGCAAATCCTCGCTGGTAATACAGCCATCTTTATCTTCCCTTTATGTATCTTTTTGGTCTTTTTAATCTTAGCCGCTCAATATGAAAGCTTAACGCTGCCGTTAGCAGTGATCCTCATTGTCCCAATGAGCATTTTATCAGCCATATTAGGTGTCTATTACTTTGGCGGAGATAATAATATCTTCACCCAAATCAGTCTTTTTGTGCTGGCCGCCCTTGCGTGCAAAAACGCCATTCTCATTGTTGAATTTGCAAGAGAATTAGAGAACGAAGGACGCAATCCCCTCATAGCCGCAGTGGAAGCAAGCCGCTTGCGTCTGCGTCCTATTCTCATGACTTCTTTTGCATTCATCATGGGAGTGTTCCCTCTTGTCATCAGCGAGGGGGCCGGCTCAGAAATGCGCCAAGCTATCGGAGTAGCCGTATTCTCCGGTATGCTTGGCGTAACCTTCTTCGGTCTCATTTTCACACCCGTGTTTTATGTGTTATTACGCGAGTTTGAATTAAAGATCTTAGGCAAAAAACCAGAAGAGCTTAAACAAGCAACTCCTGAAGCCGCAGAATAAGCCATCCCCATCTAGTCCCAGAATAATGAGAGAGAGAATGGAGTGTGATAATTCACACATCTATTCTTTCTCAGGTCTCCTATTGTCAAATCATCAACAGCGCGGGGCAATAAAGCGAAGCGCAGAGAGCAATAGCGCGGTTGCAAGTGGGCAACCTGAAGCGCAAACAAAAATGGAGAAAACCAATGAACACTTTAAAAACAATGATCGTCAGCGCACTCGCAGTTTTAACAATCAGCTTTACAGCACTCACAGCATCAGCAAGTGACGCCAGCGCTGGTGGATGGAAAAAGGGTTTCGGCCATAAACATTACTACGCTTACAATTATGGCTACAAATACAACCGCGGCTACTACGGCCACAAATTCTACAGAGGGCACTTTAAATTTAAGAAGTTTAAAAAGGGTCGCAAATTCCGCAGAAACATCCGTCGCAAGTTCCGCCGCTAGGATCTAAAGAACAGATAGGTAAGAAACAAGAAAACCGGTCTCGAAAGGGATCGGTTTTTATCATTAGTGGATTCTCTATACGAAGAAGGAGCCTAGCCCACTTCGGGCTAGGAGACATGGCGAAGCGCTTCGCGCAGCCCGGCGTGTTACGCCGCCCCTCGGAGGCTCAAGCGCGATAGCGTTTGAAATAGCCGTGAGAGAGAGAAACTCTGGGGCGCCCGCGACGCCCGCAGCGCAGCGAGGACGCGCAAACAAAAAACCTACCGCCCACAACTCTTGGTCAAATGCCAATAAGCTGCACGATCAAGTTAACCTGAAAATTTTGTGAAAATTGGCTGGGGCGGTAGGATTCGAACCTACGCTCTTCGGCATCAAAAGCCGCTGCCTTACCGCTTGGCCACGCCCCAATAATGATGTGAAAGAGAAGTGATAGCGGTTTTTAAAAATTTTGCAAGGGGCTTTGGTCAAATTTTTACTATTTTTTTCCTTAAAATGAAATCCCAATAACCTCTGAATAAATGAGAACAGGTAAAACAAAGCTTTATGTTGATTTTTTCTCTTTAGTTATGTGTAAACAAGGGCATCAACAAGTCATGAAATAACCGCTCAAATTATAGATATATCGTTGCGAAAAATCTGAGAGAGGCGTAAAACAGATAACTATGACAAGTGCGAAACATAAAATACGCAAAGTACTGCTGATCTTATTCCCCATATTCATGCTCATACAAGGCCCGGGAAATCTTCAGGCAGCCCCTGAAAACCGCCCCTATGATGCTGGGCTATTGCGGTTATCTGAAATTTTAGGTGCAGTTCATTATTTAAGAGCCCTATGCGGCATCAATGATGACCTAATTTGGCGCCAAAAAATGCAAGAACTGATCAAAGCTGAAGGCGTAACCAGTAAGCGCAAGACCAAACTCACCAAAAGCTTTAACAAAGGTTATAAGAGCTTCCAAAGAACATATAGGCGCTGCACACCATCGGCCAAAACCGCAATTAACCTCTTTCTCGATGAAGGAATAGAGCTTTCTGAGAAGCTTGTGACGAATAATCAATAACTTAGCTCAAAGCTGGTAACCATTTTTCTTAGGCAATTTACCTTTATTAAAACAACACCTTTCCAAAAAACGTCCCCCTCGCTACAACAGAATTAGCTGAACAAAATAACAAGCCAGAACAAATATCAGACAAATTTTTATTATGAAGATGAAATGGATAAACGAAGATGACATTTAGGTTAAACAATGAAAATAACGACCTAAATGCTGAAGCCTTAAGCTATATTATTGAAGCTTGGGAAGAAGCCATCTGCGATGGACTCGAGCCTGAATGCTTGGCCGGTGCCTCCCTCTTTGCTGCCTTAACCGACTTGGTCTCAACATATGGTGAAGACGCCGTCTCTCAAATGGTCAAAGATCTCTCAAATCGGATCGACCAGGGTGAATTCACTCTCAATAGAGTCACTCAATAGATTTCAAGTACAGGGCCCAATTAGCCCCTAGAACAACAACGTCTTAAGAACCAATCCAACACCTGCAAATAAAAGAACTCCACCCGCAATTTGATTGATTATTTTTAAGCGTTTTTCTGTCATTTTTCCGCGTAAGCCAGCAATTAACCGAGTGAGCCCAACCCACCATAACATCGCTCCACTTAAAAGGCCGACCAAAATCATCAAGCTATCAATATAGCTCTCAAAACCGCCCACAGCTGTACTCACGCTGCCAAAAATTGCAAAGATACCAAGCAAAGCTCCAGGGTTCGTGATGGTGAGTAAAAAACTTTGCGGTATGCCCTTTAAATTGCCCCTAATCTTAGAGGCCCCAGTCATCGCGACTTGAAATTTGGGTTGGTTCAGAAAAATCTTGATACCAAAACCAATGAGAATGAACCCACCAATAAACTGGATCTCGGTTTCATATTGATTAATCAAGCCTGAAAGTGCTGTAATTCCAAGTGCCGCAGCAACAGAAATCAGAAAATCAGCCCCAACTGCCCCAAGACCAATAGCAAAGCCAGCCCAGAACCCACGCGCTAAGGTACGTTGAATACATAAAATATTGACAGGGCCCACAGGAGCAGAAATAAGTAGCCCCAACCCAAAACCAGTTAGAAAAAGATGTAAATTGATCATCGACGCACAAAAACTGAAAGTTACAAATTTAAAAGTTTCATAAAATGGGCCTATCCATCCAATATTACATATGTATGACCAAAAGAGTTTTTTAAAAGGGAGTTTAAAGGATGAACAAATATAAATTGATTGTCTTGCTCATCTCACTGTCAGCCACACTATCTCTAGGCACTGTCAATCTTGTGAACGCAAAAGACAAAAAATCAGTAGACGCTCGCTCAGGGCAATTAAGCAAAATCAAACTCCCTGACCTAACAAGCCAGATGCACGAAGACCTGATCGAGGCAGCTACAATCGGTGACTTGGATGAAGTTCGTGATTTATTTGAATCAAATGAGCTTGCCCCTGTCTTAACAGATGAACATATCAGCGATCCGATCGATTATTGGAAGAAAGTCTCGGTTGATGGCTCAGCGAGAGACATCATGGCAGCGATTGCAGAAGTATTCAGCTTGCCGCCAGTTAAAAACAAAGACGGAGACTTCATCTGGCCTTACTTAGCTCAAGTCCAATTGAAAAACCTCACCCCCGAACAACAAATTGATCTCTTTCGCTTGGTCGGCCCCAAACAGGCAGCTAAAATGCTAGAGACAGGACAATATAACTATTACGAAGCCAAAATTGGTAAAGACGGAACCTGGCATTATTTCAAAAAAGTAGAAGTTGAGAAAAAATGATTTTCAATTTGAATTGACAAATCATGCATATAATATACATTATTAAATAAATACATATGATCTCGAGAGTAAGAAGCATGATGGACGAACATCCAAGGGGCCCTCGCACCCCTCTACATGAAGAAATAACACAAGAACTCATTAACGAGTTGGTCCATAAATTTTATGATAAAATTCAAAATCATGAAATTTTAGGCCCTATATTTAATGATGTCATTCAAGATCAATGGCCAACTCATTTAGAACGCATGTGCACCTTCTGGGGCTCAGTGGCACTAAAAACAGGAGCCTATAAAGGAAGGCCTGTACCAAAACACGTAGCCTTAAAAGGCCTAACACCCGAGCATTTCAAAATCTGGCTCAACCTATTTAGAGAAACCGCCATTGAAGTCTGCGGACAAGATATTGGTTTGCATT
This sequence comes from uncultured Hyphomicrobiales bacterium, assembly GCA_964022305.1. Classification (GTDB taxonomy): domain Bacteria; phylum Pseudomonadota; class Alphaproteobacteria; order Rhizobiales; family HXMU1428-3; genus HXMU1428-3. The sequence goes on from CAXIBI010000024.1 coordinate 9,834, forward strand.
TCATTGACCGCGCAGAAAGAATAGCAGAAAGCCTTCAACTCGCCATCTTCTTTAGAGGCGCGATCGCACCTAGAAGCGCATTCAAAAATGGCGTACTAGTTGAACCAGTTTAATTAAATACACTCTATTCTTCACACAAAGAAAGAGCATCCCCGAATTCAGCCTGCTGACTATCTATACAAAGAAGGAGTATTGCCAGACTTAGGGAATTAGACATGGCAAAGCGCTAGCGTAGCCCGATGCAGCGCGGTTGCAGGTGGGCAACCTGAAGCGCCACTAAAAAGCAATAGCCGTGAGAGAGAAAAAGCTCCCTTCAACTTCTTTTTATATTGACATATAAAGTTTTCTTTATATCTTAGCTCCAAAGAAGGCAACATAACGCCTACCTACCGGAGCCCATACGTGACAAATTCGTTCAAACAGTTAAGCAAAGACGCACTTTTATGCGCACTAAAAGCCGCTGGCGATGACACGCGCCTGCGGTTGCTTATGCTATTGAACATTTCTGAGCACAATGTAAAAGACTTGACTCACATCTTAAATCAAAGTCAACCACGCCTCAGCCGTCACTTAAAGCTCTTAACAGAAGCCCAATTAATTGAACGCTTCCAGGAAGGCTCCTGGGTTTATTACCGCTTGGCTAGAAATAATATCTATGGTGACCTCGTCCAGGACATTTTAAAAACAGCAGATCTAAATGATCAACAAGTCAAAGTTGATCAATCCCAGGCAGAAAAAGTCAAAGCCCAGCGCGCAAAAGAAGCGCAAAGTTACTTTAAAACCCATGCTAAAGATTGGGATCAAATCCGCAGTCTTTATATTAAAGAAGAAATTGTAGAAGCCGAGATGAAAAAACTCATCGGCTCGAAACCAATTGAACTACTGCTTGACCTTGGCACAGGAACAGGACGTATTTTAGAGCTTTTTTCTGCTCAATTTAAAAAAGGCATCGGTGTAGATATCAATCATGAAATGTTACGCCACGCTAGAGCCAGGCTTGATCGCTTAAATTTAAACTCATGTGAACTCCGCCATGGTGACATTCACAAATTAGATTATAAAGACGGACTTGCAGATACGGTGATCATTCACCAAATCATGCATTTTTTAGAAAACCCAAAACAACTTTGTAAAGAAGCGGCCCGCCTGCTTGCACCAAATGGCCGCTTGCTCATTGTTGATTTTGCACCTCATACCCAAGAACAATTAAGAACTGACTTCGCTCATCAAAGGTTAGGCTTTGAAGAAAACCAAATGTGGAGTTGGCTCAAAACAGCTGGATTAAAAGCACAAAAATTTAAGCTTCTTCCAAATATAAATTCTAAAAATAAAAACCCTGAAGAGACATTCAATAAATGTGACACATTAAATGTGTCATTATGGCTTGCTGGAAAATAAACGCGGTTGCTTGTGCCGGTTGCTAGTGGGCAACTGAAGGCACATTAAAAGTTCAACCTAAAGCGCAAATAAAGGAAAACTTTAATGAACTTCGGACATAGAAAAAGCTTAGAGATTTCACCACAGGATCTAAAAATCTCTTACGAATTTTTCCCGCCGAAAACAGAAAAGATGGAGCAAACCTTATGGGAGGCGATTAAGCGCTTAGCCCCATTAAACCCAAGCTTTGTCTCTGTAACTTATGGCGCAGGCGGCTCAACAAGAGAGCGCACTCACTCAACAGTCGAGCGCATTGTAAAAGAAACAAATCTCAAACCAGCAGCTCACCTAACCTGTGTCTCTGCCACAAAAGAAGAAGTGAACGATGTCATCCGCTCTTACAAAGACGTTGGCGTAAATCACATCGTAGCACTCAGGGGAGACCCTGCTGAAGGTGTTGGCCAAACATACAAACCAACACCAGGCGGCTATGAAGGCAGTGTCGAACTTATCAAAGGCATCAAAGAAATTTCAGATGATTTTGAAATTACGGTTTCAGCTTACCCTGAAAAGCACCCCGAAAGCGCGAGCATTGAAGCAGACATCGAGCTCTTAAAACGCAAAATTGACGCCGGTGCCACAAGAGCCATCACACAATTTTTCTTCGATAATGAGCACTATTACCGTTACTTGGAAAAAACAACAGCTGCTGGAATTAATATTCCTATCTTACCAGGCATCATTCCAATCCTGAACTTTAAAACCATGACAAAATTTGCAAACAGCTCAGGTGCGTCCATTCCAAATTGGATCGCGAAACGTTTTGAAGGCTTAGAAGATGACCCTAAAACTGCAAGGCTTGTTTCTGCTTCCATTGCTGTTGAACAAGTTCTAGATCTCATCGACCATGATATAACTGATCTTCATTTTTATACCTTAAACAGAGCTGACTTAGTCTACGCCATCTGCCACATCCTTGGCTTTAGACCACAATCAGCTTAATCGAACAAACCAATATTGAGTGGAAACAAAACCGTGTTAACAGACGAGCAAAAAGATAGTCTCTATTCTGGCAATGCCATCTACACAGATCCCTCATTGCCAAATATTAACGAGAAACATTTTAAAAAAACCAATCTTGAAAATTTGGGGCTCTTAAAAGACGCTTTAAAAACGCCGCCTAAATTTTTAATAATTTATGGCTCACTGCGAGAAGTCTCTTATAGTCGCTTTTTAGCTGAAGAAGCCGCCCGTATTCTCATTGCTTTAGGCGCCGAAGTTAAGTTCTTTGATCCAAGAGACCTGCCCATGCCACAAGAGGGTTATCAAATTGGCGGAGAAGCAAAAACTCACCCAAAAATCAAAGAGCTAATTGATCTGGCCCTTTGGGCAGATGGTCATGTTTGGTCTTCACCTGAGCGCCACGGCTCAATGTCAGCTGTGTTTAAAAATCAAATTGATCATATCCCACTTTCCTTTGGCTCTGTGCGTCCAACACAAGGGCGCACCTTGGCCATTCTGCAAGTGGCTGGCGGTTCACAATCATTTAACACCGTCAATAATATGCGCATCTTAGGACGCTGGATGCGCATGCTAGTCATCCCAAACCAATCTTCAGTGCCACAAGCTTACTCAGAGTTTGACGACAAAACCGGCCGTATGAAACCCTCACCTCTTTACAATCGCGTCGTAGATGTGATGGAAGAATTAATGAAATTCACCCTATTAACCAGAGACAAAAAAGACTATCTGGTAGATAGATATAGCGAACGCTGTGACAACGAATAGTCAGGACCCAAATATGTCAGCAGAGAGAACAGAACAATTTAAAAAAGCGGCCAAAGAGCGCATTCTCATCATTGATGGTGCAATGGGCACAATGATCCAGCGTTATAAGCTAGATGAAGCAGCATATCGCGGCAAAGACTATGAAAAATGGAACCAGGATGTCAAAGGCAACAACGATCTCTTAAGCATCACACAGCCAAACATCATCAAGGAAATCCATGGCCAGTATTTAGAAGCCGGCGCTGATATCATTGGCACAAACACATTTAACGCAACAACCATCTCCATGGCTGATTACGGCATGGAGTCAGAGGCTTATAAAATCAATGTCGCCGCTGCTAAAATCGCAAGAGAAACGGCAGATAAATGGACAGCCAAAACACCAGATAAACCACGCTTCGTCGCTGGTGCAGTTGGCCCAACAAACAGAACGGCTTCCATTTCACCAGATGTAAATAACCCAGGCTACCGCAATGTTACCTTTGATGAATTGGTAGAAGCTTACAAAAGCCAAACCAAAGGCCTCATTGAAGGCGGCGCTGACATTATCATCATCGAAACCATCTTCGACACCTTAAATGCCAAGGCCGCCGGGTTTGCTGTTTTAAGTGCGTTTAAAGAGGTTGGCCAAGAATTACCTGTAATGATCTCTGGCACGATCACTGATCTATCTGGGCGAAACCTCTCAGGCCAAACCCCTGAAGCCTTTTATTATTCAATGAAACACCTCAACCCATTTTCAATTGGCCTGAATTGCTCGTTTGGCGCAGATCATTTGCGCCCTGCCATTCAGGAAATTTCTGCTGTTGCGAATGTGTATGTCTCAGCCTATCCAAATGCTGGCCTCCCCAATGAAATGGGCGAATATGATGAAACACCAGAAGAAATGGCCGGAAAAATCGAAGGTTGGGCCAAAGATGGTCTGATTAACATGATCGGCGGTTGCTGCGGCTCAACACCAGAACATATCAATGCCATCGCCAAAGCAGTAGCTCCTTATCCGCCAAGAGAAATTCCAGAAGTGCCCGTAAAAATGCGCCTCTCAGGTTTAGAGCCTTTCATACATGGGTAACTCCAAACTACTAAATTAGGCAATATAAAAAATATACAGACCAAAATTACGAAGAACAACAGGCGGGAACGCCGCCCGCTCATTTGCAAGCCGAAGGCTTAAGCAAAAGCATTGAGCGCATATCGGAGGGTCGAGATGCGACAGCATCGAGATAACCCGGGAGATCAGAAAATGACTACAAACCAGGCAAGTACAAGTTTCATTAATATTGGCGAGCGCACGAACGTCACCGGTTCAGCCAAATTTCGCAAACTCATCGAACAAGACAATTATGATGAGGCCCTGACTATCGCGCGGAGCCAAGTAGAAAATGGCGCGCAAATCATTGACGTGAACATGGATGAAGGTTTGCTTGATAGTGAAAAGGCCATGCAAACCTTTTTAAACTTGCTCGCAGCAGAGCCTGATATCTCTCGCGTGCCAGTGATGATCGACAGCTCAAAATGGTCTGTGATTGAAACCGGCCTTAAATGCGTGCAAGGCAAATCAATCGTGAACTCCATCTCCCTCAAGGAAGGTGAAGAACAGTTCCTAGAGCAAGCAGAGAAAATTCGCCTCTATGGTGCAGCCACTGTTGTGATGGCCTTTGATGAAGAAGGCCAAGCAGACATTGCAGATAGAAAATATGAAATCTGCGAGCGGGCGTACAAACTCCTTACGGAAAAATTAAACTTCCCACCAGAAGACATTATTTTTGATCCGAACGTTTTCGCTGTGGCAACAGGCATTGAAGAACATAACAATTATGCCGTTGAGTTTATTGAAGCTACCAAACGCATTAGAGAGAACTTGCCCCATGCACACGTCTCTGGCGGCATCTCTAACCTCTCATTCTCGTTCCGCGGTAATAATTATGTCCGTGAAGCCATGCACTCTGTGTTCCTATTCCACGCTATTAAAGCAGGGCTCGACATGGGTATCGTGAACGCGGGTCAATTGATGGTTTATGATGACATCCCAGCAGAGCTTAAAGAACAAGTTGAAGACGTTATTCTCAACCGCCGAGATGACGCAACTGATCGCCTGCTTGATGCAGCTGAAGCCTTTAAAGGCGAGGGCGGCAAAAAGCAAAAACAAGATTTAACATGGCGCGAAGGCACGGTCGAAGAACGCATCACACACGGCCTTGTCCATGGCATCAATACATTCATCACAGAAGATACAGAAGAAGCCCGCCAAAACGCAGAGCGCCCCTTACATGTGATTGAAGGCCCGCTTATGGATGGTATGAATGTCGTAGGTGACCTCTTTGGCTCAGGCAAAATGTTCCTCCCCCAAGTGGTGAAATCCGCCCGCGTGATGAAACAAGCTGTTAGCCACCTCCTACCCTTTATGGAAGAAGAGAAAGCCGCAAGCGGTCAAGCCCAAGAAAGCAATGGCAAAATCTTAATGGCCACGGTGAAAGGCGATGTTCACGATATCGGTAAAAACATCGTAGGCGTTGTCTTGCAATGTAATAATTATGAAGTAATTGATCTCGGCGTCATGGTCCCAGCACAAACCATCTTGGAAAAAGCAAGAGATGAAAATGTTGATGTCATTGGCCTCTCAGGTCTCATCACACCGAGCCTTGATGAAATGGTCAATGTCGCAAGTGAAATGGAGCGATTAGAGTTTGACATCCCCCTTCTCATCGGTGGTGCAACAACTAGCCGCATTCACACAGCTGTAAAAATCAATCCAAGCTACAAAAAAGATCAGGCCGTTTATGTAACAGACGCAAGTCGCGCCGTTGGTGTTGTCTCGAAACTCTTAGGCGAAGAAGGTCAGTCTTACAAAGAAGAGATCGAAGAAAGCTACAAAACCATTGCTGAAAAGCACATGGCCGCTCAGCAAAACAAAAAACGTCTCTCACTAGAAAAAGCCAGAGAGAACGCCCACAAAGCTGAATGGGAAGAGACCAAACCAACAAAACCTGCTTTCATCGGCACCAAAACATTTACAGACTTTGATCTCGCTGAAATCGCTGAGTTTATTGACTGGACACCGTTCTTCGCCACATGGGAAATGAACGGCCAATATCCACGCATTTTAAATGACGATAAGTTCGGTGAAGCAGCAACCAACCTCTTTAACGATGCTCAAGACATGCTGAAAAAAATGATCGATGAAAAATGGGTCACAGCCAATGGCGTCATCGGCTTTTGGCCAGCAAATAGTGAAGGCGATGATATCGTTCTCTATGAAGATGATACTAGAGAAGAGAAAAAAACCACCCTTCACACTTTGCGCCAACAAATTGCGAGAGAAAACACCAGCGGCAAATTAAGAGCCAATGCAGCTCTTTCTGATTTCATCGCACCAAAGGAAACTAGCGTTAAAGATTATATTGGCGGCTTTGCCGTTACTGCTGGCATTGGTGAAGATATCAAAGTGAAAGAATTTAATGACGCTGGCGATGATTATTCTAAAATCATGGTCAGTGCATTAGCTGATCGTCTCGCTGAAGCTTTTGCAGAATATATGCATCTGCGCGTTCGCAAAGAATATTGGGGCTATGCACCTGATGAAGGCTTAAGTAATGAAGAAGTCATAGCTGAAAAATATCAAGGCATCAGACCAGCACCAGGCTACCCTGCCCAACCAGATCATACTGAAAAAGAAACTTTGTTTGAGTTACTGGACGCAGAAACCCAAGCCGGCATTGAGCTCACAGAAAGCTATGCTATGTGGCCAGGGGCGGCTGTATCCGGCCTCTATTTCTCTCACCCCTCAAGTTATTATTTCGGCGTGGGTAAAGTTGAAAAAGATCAGGTCGAAGATTATGCCAAACGTAAAGGTTGGAGTTTAGAAACAGCTGAAAAATGGCTCAGCCCAATTTTGAACTATATCCCTGAATAGTCGGAAAAATAAAAAGCCGCTTGAGACATCAAATCTCAAGCAGCTTTTTTATCTTTTTATTCTCTTTTAAAGAATAATTAAGCTGGCAACGCACCAGACTTCTTCGCAACATGCGTTGCAATCGCATCCATCAACGCTGGTGCTAAAACATCATAAGGCTCAAGCCCTAATTTCTTCAAACGAGCTCGCACACCATCCATTCCCTCAGGGTCAAACCCGCTTTCTATGATTGAAGAAACAAAGGCTGCAAACTTAGGCTCTTCAAATCCTGGCGTGGTTGAAAGTTCTGTGTGAATAAAATCGAGCCCATGAAACGGATGACCTGTATCTTCAATCCGGCCATACATATGCACACCGCAACCGCGGCAGGCATGTCGTTGAATAGCCGCGCTTTCATCTATAATTTGTAATTTATTGCCATTTTCACCAACCGTTAAATTATCCCGGCCAACTACAGCAACTTGACTAAACAGCGCTCCTTCAGGCTTCCAGCATTTTGAGCACCCACAAATATGATTGTGAGCACAATTTCCTTTGATATGCACTGTGACTTTATTCTCAGGACACTTACAAGTCAGTGTGCCTCCAGCAAAATTAGGATCTCCTTTATGAACCCCACCATCCACTTCCGGATGGATTTTTACTTTCGGTTTCCCAAATCCAAACATATGACGAACCTCCCTTACCCGAACTCTTTATGTTTAATGATTATTTCACCTTCTACTTTAGGCGAAAAAACAAAACATAGTCTCATCTTAATGCCAGAAGAACTGATAAAGGAGAAGAAAGGTACAATGTTACGCCAACGCCAAGTTCACTTTTATGTAAACTCCATAAAAACTTGACAATTCCCCCTATTTCCCCCATTTTGCACCAAATTCATTCAGGCCTATAAAAAGAGCCGCCGTTTATACATGGAAGCAGCAAAACAGTTTCCGGGAGATAAAGGGTCAACGTCCGTCAGCGAGATTCGCCCACGGGCGCTCTTTTCGTTGGTCTTATGGAATTACGGAATTTGATGTGAATTTGAGTAAACAACAACAACTCAGACCACACTATACGAAGAAGGAGCTTATCCCTGACAAGGGATAAGGGACATGGCGAAGCCCGGTGCTTAGCACCGCGCCGTCGCAGGGCCCGCAGCGAAGCAGCGGAATAGCCCGTGAGACAGAAAAAAGCTGCGTCTATCCTATAGAACGCAGCAAACCAAAAGACAGAAGTTGACAATATGTTCGAAAGTTTATCCGACCGCTTAAGCAGCGCTTTTGATAAAATTACCGGCAGAGGTGCCCTTTCTGAAAGCGACGTGAAAACCGCGATGCGTGAAGTACGCCGCGCGCTTCTAGAAGCTGACGTCGCCTTGGAAGTCGCGAAAGAATTTATTGATAGGGTCACAGAAAAAGCGGTTGGCGCTGATGTTCTAAAATCAGTAAAGCCCGGACAACAGGTCGTTAAAATCGTTCATGATGAATTGGTTGAGATGCTCGGTTCTGAGGCAGACCCGATTGACTTAGCCGCAGTGGCTCCTGTTCCAATTATGATGGTCGGTCTGCAAGGCTCGGGTAAAACCACCACAACCGGTAAAATCGCCAAGAGATTAAAAGAAAAAGAAAACAAAAAAATCCTCATGGCGTCCCTCGACACTCGCCGCCCGGCTGCGCAAGAGCAGTTGCGAGTGCTTGGCGAGCAAATTGATGTCGATACGCTAGAGATCATTGCTGGCCAAGACCCAACAGAGATCGCCAAACGCGCCATCGATAGCGCCAAACGCGGTGGCTATGATGTAGTCATGCTCGATACAGCCGGCCGCTTGCACATTGATGATGAGTTGATGCTCGAGACCGAGCAGATCAGAGATATCGCGGCCCCGCATGAAACCTTGCTCGTGGCAGATAGTTTGACAGGCCAAGACGCTGTTAATGTTGCAAAAAACTTTAATGACCGCATTGGCATCACCGGTATCGTCCTCACCCGTATTGATGGTGATGGCCGTGGCGGTGCCGCCCTTTCAATGCGCGGCATTACAGGCAAACCAATTAAACTCATCGGTGTGGGTGAAAAGCTAGATGAACTAGAAGACTTCCACCCAGACAGAATTGCCAACCGCATTCTTGATATGGGTGACGTGGTCAGCCTGGTTGAAAAAGCAGCTGAGACGATTGATGCTGAAAAAGCCGCCAAAATCGCCAAGAAGATGCAAAAAGGCAAATTCGATCTTGAGGATTTGTCTGACCAAATCAACCAAATGAAAAAGCTTGGCGGCATGAGCTCTATTATGGGCATGCTCCCCGGCGTTGGCAAAATGAAGAAGCAGCTTGATCAAGCCAATTTAGATGACAGCATCTTCACCCGCCAGCAAGCGATTATTTCATCCATGACAGCAAAAGAGCGCCGCTTTCCAAAGCTGTTGAATGCTAGCCGCAAAAAGCGTATCGCGGCGGGCTCTGGCACAAGCGTGCAAGAGATTAACAAGCTTCTAAAAATGCACCGCCAAATGGCAGACATGATGAAGAAAATGAAAAAAGGCGGCCTCGGCGGCATGTTTGGCGGTGGGATGCCAGACATTTCAGAAGAAGAAATGGCAGCCTTTGAACAAACAGGTCAAATGCCTGAGATCCCAAAAGACATTGAGAAATTATTGCCCAAAGACGGTAAACCAGGTCTTCCTGGCCTTAGTGGTTTGGGCGGTTTAGGCGGCGGCCCGAAAGGTGGCGGCCTTCCCGGATTACCAGGTCTTCCTGGCAAGAAGAAATAGCAAAAACAAAGAACTGAAATTCTAACTAATTTAATAAATTAAACTTAAAGGAAAATACCAATGGCATTAAAAATTAGATTATCTCGTGGCGGTTCAAAAAAACGTCCATTTTACCGTATCGTTGTAGCAGACAGCCGCATGCCTCGTGATGGCCGCTATATCGAAAAAGTTGGCACATACAACCCGCTTCTTGCAAAAGATAATGAAGAGCGTGTGAACCTTGTTGAAGATCGCATCAAACATTGGATTTCAAAAGGTGCAAAGCCATCTGATCGTGTTAATCGCTTTTTAGCTGAAGCTGATATTATGGAACGTCGCCCTCGCAACAATCCAAACAAAGCAAAACCAGGCACAAAAGCACTAGAGCGCATTGAAGAGAAGAAACAAAAAGAAGAAGACGCAAAAGCTGCCGCTGAAGAAGCTAAAGCCGCTGCCGAAGCTCCAGCTGAAGCACCTGCAGAAGAAGCTGCTGCTGAATAATTCTTTTTCTCTCTTTTTTCGAGGTAAACCATGGGCGATCAATCACGGGAACCTGCTGAGCAAAATGCCAAAAAGCGTATTGTGCTCGGTATGATTACCAACGCCCATGGTGTCAAAGGGGACGTCACCATCAAACCATTTGGACATGATCCAAATTCACTGATGGATTACGGCCCCCTCACTGACAAATCTGGCAAACAAACTTTCACCATTCTCTCACTACGCCATAGCAAAAAAGACTTATATGTTGCACGCATCAAAGAACTCACTGATCGCAACATGGCAGAGAGTGTGAAATCAACAGATCTTTATATTGAGCTCTCCCAATTACCCGAACCAGAAGACGATGAATTTTATTATCATGATCTCATCGGCCTCAATGTAAACCTCTCATCTGGCGAGTTTTACGGCACGATTAAGACGGTTGAAAATTTCGGCGCAGGTGACATCATTGAAATTCTGCCACAAAACAGCCAAAAGACCGTGTATTTCTCTTTTACTAAGGAGATCGTTCCCCTGGTAAATATCAAAGAAGGCTTCATTATACTGGCCCCACCAGCAGAAGACGACGTAACCGAAGAAGCAGCCGAGGCTGCTTTAAAAGATGAGGAATAACAGTGTGAGAAGATTTATTTTTGGCTTTTTTCTTTTATTTCTCTCACTATCACTTACATTCACTAAAACTACTCACGCCTTACCAAAACATCACCAAGTCACCGTCGTTGCCATTGAGAAATGTTTAGGGCTTGCCAAAAAAGCCATTGAGTTCGGCCCGAAAAAGCACCCGCTTGTTTCATGCAACATTCCCTTTTCTTTCAATGAAGCCGAGCTAGATGCCGCCCTTCAACAAAGCACATCAAAATCAAAAGAGGGAAATGCAAAAAAAACCAGATCTCACAAAGCGGTGAAAACCATCATCAATGTGAAAAGCGCAAAATGCTTGGCAAAGGTCAGAGTAAAAAGCGCGCTCTTAAAAAAAGCCATTGATATGAAAGAGGGCAACCTCACCCTCCCCAAACAACCGGTGACTTGTGATTTAAAAACAAACACAAACAAAGCCAAACAAGCCACATTCTCATTCCAACCTAAAGGCTTATTTGAGAAAAACTGCTTAAAGCAGTTCTCACCACAAATGGGCAATTTCAAACTGGACTGCACTTTCTGCCGTCTCAATATTGTCGCCACAACCATGACCTATTGGGTCAACCATATCGGCAGTAGGATGGCCCCTGGTATCAACAAAGCTCTCGGCAAAAAGTGCAGCAGTTAAACTCAAGACCCCACTTACAAAATAACGAAAGTATGTATTTTATCTTTTTTATACTCGGTCTAGATTCAACAAAACGTCTCCAATCATACAAAGGTAAGTACCATGGATAAGAGCAAACAAGAGAACAATCTAACTCGCCGAAATTTGCTAACCTTAGGAACATCCCTTTTAGGTGCAACCTTACTTGGCACGACAAGTCCAATCGCACTAGCTAAAGCGCCTTTCCTTGGGGTTTATAGCCCCACCTTTTTTCGCTTCAAGCTTGGTGAGTTTGAAATCACCACAATCTCTGACGGAGAAGCGGTTATAAAAGCTATTCACCCTATCTTTGGAGGCAACACCACAAAAGAAGAAGTCAATAAGGTTTTAAAATCCAACCTGTTGCCAGAAAATCTTTTTAATCCCTTTTTTACACCAACGATCATCAATACTGGCAAAGAAGTTATACTGTTTGACACTGGTAATGGCGATGATGGATTTGCAAAGCGCCCCACTGCAGGCATTTTAGTGAAACAACTAGCTGCCGCAGGGTTTAAGACAGACGACATTGATATCGTTGTCATCTCACACGGACATTCAGACCATATTGGTGGCATCAAAGAAAAAGAAGAAGAAGTCTTTAAAAACGCAACTTATGTCATCTCTGAAGTTGAATTTGATTTTTGGAATAATAAAAACAACCTGCCAAAAGGCTTGGAACAATTCAGCAAAGTTTTCGACAACGCAACCAAGGGCATTAAAGAAAAGTTCAAAACCATAAAAGCAGGTGAAGATGTCGCCCCTGGTGTCAAAGCCATCGCCACTCACGGTCACACACCAGGTCACCTTAGTTTTCATATAGAAAGCAAGGGACAGCAAGCTTTGATATTAAATGATTGTGTGCACCATCACATTCTCTCATACGCACATCCAGAATGGCACTTTGCATTTGACATGGATAAAGAAAAAGGGGCTGAAACCCGAAAAAATATTTTGGACATGTGCACAAAAGACAAATTACCAGTTATTGGTTTCCACATGCCTTTCCCATCTGTTGGTTACATTGAACCACGAAAAGCCGGGGGCTATCGTTGGGTACCTCATTCCTACCAATTACAATAAAGCTAAGAGAAAAATCAAATTACACCTATCATAAAAAAGGGGAGCAGTTTGCTCCCCTTTTTTTGTATTCAATAACTACAATGGGGCTAGCCCCTCACTCAACCAACTCAGCAATGTAACGCGGCAAAGCAAAAGCGCCGAAATGCACTTCAGGTGAATAATAGCGCGTCTCAATATTAAGCACTTCAAACTTTTCTCGAAGCTCTTCGATAGAAACTGATTTCAACCCAACCCGCTTTGATGCCCAACCTTGAGACATCGGCCCACCAAAATACCCCGGCGTCGTCGCAACAAAAGCAGAAGCATCAGCAAAGCCTAATTCCTTAAAAAACCGCACAGATTGAGAAAGCTCATCAGGCTGCATAAAAGGAAGGCCATTTTGCGTGAGCATCACGCCGCCCTTTTTAAGGGCGTTTTTACAATCACCGTAAAATTCTTTTGTAAACAATACAGCCCCTGGCCCAATCGGATCCGTTGAGTCAACCATGATCACATCAAAAGCTTCGTGCTGCTCGCGTACATATTTGGTGCCATCTTCAATCACGATCTCTGTACGCGGGTCATCAAATGCCCCGTTAGAAACTTTAGGGAAATACTCTGTGCACATGTCAATGACGCTAGCGTCAATCTCACAAAGCACAGCCCGATCTACTGAAGGATGCTGCAAGACTTCCCGCAGCACACCCCCATCACCACCGCCAATAATCAAAACGGATTTTTTCGTCTCTGGCTCTAAAGCCTCAAGCGCCGTAAGCGGCACATGCGCCATCATCTCATGATAAATAAACTCATCGCCCGTGGTGAGCTGCACAATATGATCAAGCATCATCACACGACCAAAAACTTTATTATCAAAAATCACCAAATGCTGGTGCTCAGTTTCCTGCTCAAATAGAATTTTATCGGCTTTTAAACGGGTTCTCCATTCAGAGTGGAGCGTCTCTTCAATCCAACGCTCTTCCATTAAAGAACATCCTTCCCGCGTAAAATTTCATTACAGCGGAGCTCATCTGGCTCAAACGCTGCTTTAATCACGTCAAGTGTTTTATGCGGGTCAGCACTCCCACACATAAACACGTCCAAAGCCGCATAGCCATTTTCTGGCCAGCTATGAATAGAAATATGGCTCTCAGCTAAAACAGCCACACCAGAAATCCCGCCATTGGGTGTAAAATGGTGCAGATGAATATGAAGCAATGTCGCCCCAGAAGCTTTTATCGCATCACGCAAACAAAGCTCAACTTTTTCGAGCGAGCCCAAGTTCTTGGCCCCAATGCAATCGACAATCAAATGCACGCCGGCAAACTTCACACCATTACGTTCTTTAAAATAATCTTTTTGGCTTTCAACTTGTTCGCCCGTTTGCATTTTTAAATCAGATGAACAGGTCTCAACAAGCGAGTTTTTACGAAACTTGCTCTCACTTTCCATCTCGAAACTCCACATATTGTTAGATAAATTTAAAAGGTGCTATTGCCTGAAAATCCCTCATCGCGCAAGCAAAAAATCACATGAGTTCTTTTGGTAATTCTGTCTCAATAACCTCAAGAGACTGCACTAAATGCGGCCAGCCTTGCGGACCCATTCGTTCTGCCGCCACAATCTCTTTCACAGCACTGGAAATCACCTTAGACCGGCGCAATTTCACGCTGGCCGGATTAACCTTTAAAAGGGCCTTATTAAGTCGGTTTTGCGCCTGTTTAACCCTATTTTCCATTTCTTCACCAACCTCTAACCAATGTAAGAGCGGTAAGGCTGCCTCTAAATCCATGAGAGCATCCTTCAAAGTTTGATGAAACAACTTGTCATTCGGATGAGCCTTTTGAGCAAAGTTTTTAATTAATTTGTCGAATGAAGATTTTTGAGAGCGTTGTTTCTTTTTCAAAGGGTCAGCAAAGCTGGCCGGAAATTTACCCAGAGCGGGCCAAACATCAATATCTATAGATTGGATTATCTCAAGATCTTTAGGCGTAACATCAAACTCATCAAACACTGAGCTCACACCTACAGCCAAATCCCGTTGATATTTTAAAGAAAGATCAAGCTTATGCTCAATCTCAGTAAGCAAAAGCTCAATATCAATCGTTTGAATAAACTCAAGGCCACGCGTGAGCAAATCTTCAGGAAGCTCCTGCTCCTTCACCAAACGCTCAGCTAAATGACCAATTTTTTGATGAAAGTCCTGCGGCTTTTTAAGTGAAATAAATTCAACGTCACTGTCAAAATCAGGCAGCTCAAGCACAAGCGGATCAACAAGGGGCTGAAAAATTTCTGACGCTGTCTCACACCACTCAGCCCACTGTGTAGAAGCGCTCTCAACAGCAGCCAAACAAACACTTAATTCACCAAGACGCAGCGCCTTGCCCTCAGCTCCATAATTCAAGGCATGAGCAAACTCTGTTAAATCCTTAACCCGTTCATCCTCTCCCATGGAATGAAACAGCGGAATAACCTTTTTCTCGATTAAGTCAACATTGATCTGATGACTATCTTGTAATGCCGTCTCCACATGGCTAAGCACTTGCTCATCAAAAGGGTTTAACGCAACATCTGGTTCTAACTTTAAGTCATAAAGCTGATCGACCATATCCGGGCGTTTCAAAATCAAATGCCACAAAATGGCTTGGCTTTCCCCCTTCAAACGCATCGCCCAGTCAATCACCGGATCAGAATAAAGCTTACTCATCAAATACTCTAAAACCGGCATTTGAAAACTATGCGGATCAATCGGTTTGGTTTGAAACTTCTGTCTAAATTTATGATTAAAAACCAAAGCATGCGCTAGTTGCGGTGCTTTACAAAACATATCAAAGCGCAAAATATCTGTGAGCTTACCGCGCCTTAAGCCCCGTTTGGCCTTCTTTAAGTCAATCATCCAGTGCGCCATATCAGCCGACTGTGCCACACGTAAAATATGATCGCGAAACACCATCAATTCAGGACCAAATGGCCCTTCAGCTGCCACATCCTGCAGAGCCTCTGTTTCAACAATCTCTTGCAGCATCTGATCACGCTCTAACAAACTCAAGGCAGCACGAGCTCGCTCAGTTTTCAAACTCGAGGCCGAACGAGTGCTCTGTAAACCTTTATCAATATGATCTTGTAAGCGTGCTGTCAGACCTAAATTTTCCGGCAAATTTAAAATGTCATCAGTTAAGGGGACAAAGCCATCTTCCCCCATAAATATGAAGAGCAATGAAGTCACTGACTTGAGTTGATATTTCAACTCACCATCCATATGCAGATCAATATCGAGCGTAGCTTCTTCAGATGAGAAGACAACACCAACCACATCACCAATGATTGCCTCTTCAACATCAAAACGTAAAAAGTGCTGCCCATCATGTTGTAATAGATGCGACCGCTCTGAATAAGGCTCCATGATAAAAGGAGCATCAGAAACAGAGCTTAAACTGTCTTGGCCAAAGCCAGATGTGGCCAGAAAACCAGAACTGCCCACTTCACCCTGTTTTTCTTCGCTAGACCAATTTTCAAATTGCCGACGCCAATGAACCTGATAACCATTTGCTAAAATAAACTCTAAATTATCACGAGACACTCCCGCATTGATGACAATCTCTGGCACTTCGCGGGTTTCAAACCCACCATGCCGACTTAATATCGCAGCACCTTCAATAGGAGACGACACATCCTCAGATATAAAAGCATGAGAAGGAGAAACCCCTTCATAATCATCTTCATCAATTAAAACTGTATGAGATTGAACAGAGAAACCAAAATGAAAATGATGCATGGGCCGAAGATGAAGAGCAGGCCCAACAGCCATATCACCATCTCCACTATTTTGATAAGGCATAGCCGTGACAAAAAGAGACGTAAAAGTCTCATCTTCAAGTCCGCGGCTATCCATCAAATAGCTCGATAATAAATCACTATAGTCAACAGCACCTTGCAAACCATAATCAAGCCGATTAACCCCCATTTCAATCTGGCTCTCACCTTGCCAATCACGAGTGCGTTCACCAAATCCAAGCACGCTCATATCGAGCTCTTCTTGTGTCTTTGATGAAATCAAATCTTGATCGAGCGTCCAACTGGCAAGTTCAACGGGCTCTGTTGAAGACGCAAACCCAATAACCCTAATGCTATAAATCTCATCTCGGCCAATCGAAAACCCACCCAGTGAAAACACAATGGGTGCCCCTTCTATATAACCATCATAAGGAATAAATTGATCCGTCCCATCAGCACCTTTTAAAATAATCGCGGCCGCAGCAAATTCTTCGGGAGCCTCACCATGCACGTAAATCACGGCCAAGTTCCGCTCCAAAAGCCAAATCAGGTCTAAATGGTCAAAACCGCTCATTCTATTAAAAGACACCTTTAAGTTAAGTAGAACAATATGTTGTCTAACATCCTATATGTGCCAAGGAAATGTGTCACAAGCAAGCTTGTTGAGAACTTGATACAAACAACAAACAAGTCTTTTGAGCAAAGTCCAAAAATGATAAATTATGCCTCAAATCAGAGGCCAAATACATAAATTAAGACCTCTGAATAATGAGGAGTTTTTGGTTCTGGCTAGGAAATGTGAAACCGGGGAACGGAACATAGGTTTAGCTATTTGAGTACCGCAGGTGAACATTGACAACGCCAGAGACAAAAAGAACCATTATGCAGAGGTTTTAAATGAACAGCACCACTTCATCTGAAGGCAACCAGCACAAAAATCGCATTGCAATCATAGGTGGGCGC
>CAXIBI010000025.1:0-26766 GCA_964022305.1 uncultured Hyphomicrobiales bacterium
AGTGTCTCTTTTTCAAAGCGTTTTAAGCCATCAGTGAAAATTTTTGGCTGTATGGCTATGTTTGTTTCTCTGCCGGTTTTTAGTTTTTTACGGCTGATGATTTTGCCTGTGTAGCGATTTCTTTTTATGCGGAAGTGTTCATATTTTAGTGAGCCGAGATTTATGCCAACGACTTTGTAACTGTCTTTGTTTTTTAAAATGATTGGTGAGCCGGATGAGCCTTTAAATGCATCGCACGTATGAGGGAGCAGGACAGCGTCTCTCGTCATTTGACGGCGTTGTTTTTTTAAAAAGAAGGTTTTGTTATTTCTTGATCTGATGCGGCACTTATCTGAGTAGAGACGTTCTGACATATCTTTATCACCATGATAACCGATCATGAAGAGATTGTTTTTCTTAGCGGCTTTTTGAACTTCTTTGATTGTTTTGTCTGTAAATGAAAGTGTGCGACCTCTGCATACTGAATGGATGAGTTTTGTGAAGGCCCAATCTTGTTTTTGAGAGTTTAAGTATTTTGCTTCTGCGTAATTACCAGAATAAATAGAAAGGCCAGGCATTTTTTTATGGACGTACTCAGGGTATGAAATGCGAGGTTTATATTTATGATTAAGTGGAGACTTCGTAAGGGCGGGCAAGATAAAGATTGTCTTGGCTAAATTGAGACGCTTGCCAACAGTTGGGTTTCTCACAATGCAATGGGCATTTGTGGCAACAATGTTAGGAGCGACACAAAAGGCCGTGCAGCGCCAGCCTTTGGCCCCTGGTTGGCCAATGACACCAATACCTGCAGCTATGGCTTGATATTGCTTAGGCAATGATTTGCGATCATCTTTGCCAAGCACGGCTGCTTCTGATGAGGTGACATGAAATAGAGGAGAGACGAATAAAAAAGAGATAAAAAACATAAAAACAATAGAGCTTGTTTTTGAGCGTTCTCTCGTCATTTTTTACATCTCCATCCCATACAGAAACATTTAATTGGGGGACTGTATCATGAATTTAATTATTCTCTTAGTCTCAAATATTCATACTCACAAAATCAAAAGTTATTTCGAGCAATAACCTGTGAGGAAATTGTTTATAAGCTGATCTATCATTTCTTGTGCGGTGATATCGTCAGCCATGAAAAGCTTATCTGTTATCGCTAAGATCGTTATGCCATGGACACCACTCCACAAAGCTAAAGAGGCAGCATGGATTTCTGATTGATCTTTTTTTAGATTGAGAGATTTGATTTCTGTTTCAACAAGGTCAAACAGAGTTTGGATTCTCTCACCAAGTTCTGGGTTTAGGTCACCACCACCAGTTACATGGTGCTCAAAGATTAAACTCCACAGATGAGGGTTTTGTTGCGCAAAGTCATAATAGGCACGGCCAAATTGAACGAGGTTCTCTTGAGGAGTATCTTTTTTCTGATGCGTGCTAACGTTATTGAAAAGTGTTTCCAATGTTCTTGCGTTAACCTGCATGATGAGGTCATCAAGATTTTTGAAAACCAGATAAATTGTGCCAACGGTATAACCGATGGCACTTGCAACTTTCCTGGCGCTTAAGGCTTGGAAGCCCGCCTCAGCTACGATTTCTTCAGTAGCATTTAAGGCGAGTTCCTTTATTTCCTCTCGGCTATGATCACTTCGTCTTGCCATATAATAATTTAAAAATCTCTTACATCTACAAAATGACCCGCAATCGCTGCTGCTGCGGCCATGATTGGTGAGACAAGATGTGTGCGACCTTGACGGCCTTGGCGGCCTTCAAAGTTTCTGTTTGATGTTGATGCACATCTTTCACCCGGTTCCAATTTATCTGCATTCATAGCAAGACACATAGAACAACCTGGCTCGCGCCAATCAAATCCAGCTTTTGTAAAGATTTGATCTAGCCCTTCGCTTTCAGCTTGTTCTTTCACCAAGCCAGAGCCTGGTACAATCATGGCGTTTACATTTTCATTTACGTTTTTGCCTTCAACGAGTTTGGCAACGGCACGTAAATCTTCAATGCGGCCATTTGTGCATGATCCTACAAATACACGATCAAGTTTAATGTCTGTGATTTTTGTTCCAGCCGTTAAACCCATATAATCTAACGCTCTGATCATGGCATCTTTTTGGCCAGGGTCTTCAACTTCATCAGGGTTTGGAACATTTCCTGTGATTGATACAACATTATCTGGGCTTGTGCCCCATGTGACAATCGGTGGAAGGTTTGATGCATCTAATGTGATTTCTTTATCAAATTCAGCATTTTCATCTGTGAACAATGTTTTCCAATAGGCTAGGGCCATATCCCATGCAGCCCCTTTTGGTGCACGTGGGCGACCTTGGATATATTCAAAGGTAGTTTCATCAGGTGCAATGAGACCTGCTCTTGCGCCGCCTTCAATTGACATATTACAGACAGTCATGCGGCCTTCCATTGAAAGGTTACGGATAGCTTCACCTGCATATTCCATTACATGGCCAGTGCCACCAGCTGTGCCGATTTCACCGATGATGGCAAGGATGATATCTTTCGCAGTGACCTGATCAGGAGTTTGACCGTTCACAGTGATGCGCATATTTTTCGCTTTGCTTTGGATCAGCGTTTGTGTGGCTAAAACATGCTCAACTTCTGATGTGCCGATACCGTGGGCAAGAGCGCCGAATGCACCGTGTGTTGAGGTGTGGCTATCGCCGCAAACAATGGTCATGCCTGGAAGGGTAAAGCCTTGCTCTGGACCAACGATGTGTACGATACCCTGGCGCTTATCTGCCATGTCATAAAAGTCGATGCCGAAGTCATTGGCATTTTTCTCAAGTGTTTCAACTTGAAGTTTTGATTCAGGATCGCTAATGCCTTGGGCACGGCCTTCTGTTGGCACGTTATGATCTGGCACAGCTAGAGTTTTTTCTGGTGCTCGTACAGTGCGGTTTGACATGCGCAAACCTTCAAAGGCTTGCGGGCTTGTTACTTCATGGACAAGGTGGCGATCAATGTAGAGTAGTGATGTTCCATCTTCACTGGTCTCAACGAGGTGATCGTCCCAAATTTTATCGTAAAGTGTCTTGCCCATTTTTGTCTCCATAAATGATCGTGCAAAAATTTTTTAGTTATCTTATGTAACTTAATCTGTTTCTATTCGTTTCATGATGAGGGTTGGTATGTCCTCATGAGGGTCTTCACTGCAGCTGCCTTGTCCTTCAATTTTGAAGCCAAATTTTTTATAAAATTCAATGGCGCTGGTGTTTTGTGGCTCAACAGTTAAAGAAATGCAAGTCCCTTTAGCTTTTGAAGCCAAAATCTTTTCCATTAGCTGAGAACCAATGCCTTTATTTTGATGGTTTGGATGAATATACATCCGACCTAATATGGCAGTATTTTCTTGATGATTGAGGAAACTGGTGGCAATGATTTCACCGTTTTCTTCGCAAACAAGAAATTTGCAGTGATCTTTATTGAGGTCTTTTTCTAATCGCTCAGTTGTATGCCATTGCTTAGTTAATTCAGTGACCCTTTCCTTGCCCAATGGCAGATCATACGACTTATGCCACGTGATTTTTAGAAGTTCCTGGATGTGAGGAATATCTTCACGTGTCGCTTGCCGAATGTAGTAAGTTTTCGCCATGTTTGAGAAGGAGTGTTTTACCGGACATATTAAATTAGGGACCGGCTAAAGTTTGCTGATGCCTCAAATTAGTGAGGCACCAGCATATTCTTTATTTAAGATAAAAGCTTATTCGCTTTTTTCTTCTGTCGAGCTTTCAGCTTCTTCTTCTTCAGCTGGGACTTCTTCAACTGTTGCAGCTGTCATAGCTTCTTGAGCTTTTGTTACCCAGTCATCTTTTTCGATTTTGCCGCTTAGGCCTAGAGCTTCATCAAGTTGTACGATTTCGTCATCGCTTAGGTTTGCGATTTGCTCGAGCTTGATAACGCCTAGCTTATTGATTTGAGTTTGAATTGTTGAGTTCAAACCTTCGATCACTGTTAGATCTTCTGCATCACCAGCGGGGCGATCAAAACCTTTGAATTTGGCTTTTTTCTTCTTCGTTAGTGTGCCTTTAGCATCTTTGCGTTCAGCAATACGTGCAGCTTTACCACGTAGACCACGTAGATAATAAAGTTTCGCACGGCGAACTTTACCGCGGCGTACAACTTCAATTGAATCAATCAACGGTGAGAAGATAGGGAAAATCCGCTCAACACCTTCACCATATGAGATTTTACGTACTGTGAAATTTTCGTGCAGGCCTTTGCCAGAACGTGCGATACACACACCTTCATATGCCTGAATACGTTTGCGGTCGCCTTCAACCACTTTTACGTTAACTCTAACTGTGTCACCAGGAGCAAATTCAGGAACTTCACGAACTTTGTTTAGCTCTTCAATTTGTTCTTTTTCGAGTTGTTCAATAATGTTCATTATCACAACTTTCTTAACTCTATCACAGAGGAACGGTGCCACCCATTTGATTAGCCATGTGAGCGAGACACAGTTCTTGCGGTCTATATTTTCATGAAAATCAACAAGGTTTTATTATTTTACCTTCTTGAAGAGGTCAGCATATAGCTTAGTTTGGGGGAAATGTATAGTTTTTTCTCTCTTTTTCTCTCACGGGCTATTCTGCCGCTGAAGCGGCAGGCCCTCCGAGGGGCGGCGCTAAGCGCCGGGCTACGCGAAGCGCTTCGCCATGTCCCTCAGCCCGAAAAGGGCTGAGCTCCTTCTTCGTATAGTGGTTTTTTAAGCTAAAGGCTTATAAAATTGTGTTTTTTAGCATTCCTCATCTTTTAATTGTCTTGCTTCTGAGGGGAGCATGACGGGGATGCCGTTGTTGATCGGATAGGCTAATTTCGCTTTTTTTGAGATCAATTCCTCTGCCTCTTTGTCATATATAAGAGGTGTTTTGGTTAAGGGGCAGACGAGGATATCTAGTAATTTAGGGTCTATGCTCAAGTTGTTTTCTTCTGAGTTTTCCATGTTTTTTAACGCGTATGATTTAAATTGATCAATAATAACAGTAATTTATCTACTGTATTGTGTTGCCTGTATCGTCGTTTCTGGACGCAATGTCCATTTCAGCTAGGGCCATAAGGACTTCTGAGCGCTTTTTCAGGTCTGGGGTTTCTAAAAGTGCTTGTTTTTCTTCCGTTCCGTAAGGGCTGATGATGGAGAGCGTGTTGACGAGAAATTCGTTTGAAGATTGATCGATTGAGTCCCAATCAGCATCAAGCTCATGCAATTGCAGATAAGTTTTTAAAATGCTGAGCAATTGCTCGCGGTCAACTTCTTCTTCGCCATGGCCTTCTTTGAGGTCATTTTCATATTTTGAATAATCGACCTTGAATAGGCGGTAAGGGAGATCTGCTTTTTCTTCATTTAAAACATCAAAACGGCAAATCCCTGTTAGGGTAATGAGCAGCCGGCCATCTTCCATTTCAGAAAATTCGGTTAATCGACCAACGCAGCCAGTTGTTCTAAGTGGTGTTAAAATGTCAGCTGAAAGCTCGGTTTCAAAGCCTGATTCTGGTTGAATCATGCCAATAAGGCGATTGGTGCCCAACACATCATCTGTCATTTGCAAATAACGTGGCTCAAAGATATTTAAGGGTAAATTACTTCGCGGTAGCAAAATCACGTTTTTTAAGGGAAAAAGCGGGATAATGTCAGGTAAATCGGTTAACAGACGATATTTATGCGCTGGGCTTGTCATCGTTTTTTCTTTATGGCTGGCGAAGTTAGTCGGTCCTGAGTCTAACTTCGCGGTTTGCAAATGTTAACTCTTAACAATGTCGGACAGTTTACACCTAAATTTAAGCAAAAAGTAGGGAAGATAGTTTTTTTCTTCCCTCTACCGTATTTTCATCCTTAGGGCCCCAGGCATCAAAAAACTCTAAAAGTTGAGTTTTGGCAGCACCCTCATTCCATTGCATATTTTTTCTTAAAATTGAGATCAACTCATCGACGGCTTCTTCTCTTTTATTATTGGCATTATAGGCGATGGCGAGTTCGAATTTTTTGTCCAAATTATCTGGATTATTCTGGCAGTCTCTTATGAGATTATCTAAGTCACCGCTGTCACCTGATTTCAAGGCTAAATCTAAAGCGGCTTTGGCGCTTTTAATTGCGGGGTGATTTTCGATTTCTTTAGGCATCATTGTGAGCGCTTGTTCAGCTGGCTCTAACTCACCGATGTCGATATAGCATTTCATTAGCCCTGCGATTGCATTTGGGTTTTTGGGATCTTGAGTTAGAATTTGAGAATAAAGATCTGCGGCCATTTGGGCTTCGCCAGCTTCTCTTTTTTCATCTGCAGCTGCGATAATTTCTGATAAGGCATCTGCGTCACCGGTTAACTTTTTGATGAAATTTTTCAATTCACTTTCTGGCATGGCGCCGGCGAACCCATCTACCGGTTGACCATCTTTAAAGGCATAAACGGTTGGTACAGATTGGATGCGAAATTGAGCGGCCAAGTCTGGTGAGGTTTGCGTGTTAATTTTAACCAGCTTTACCTTGCCCTTTTGTTCCTTCACTAAGTTTTCAAGCGATGGGGTTAACTGAGCGCAAGGCGCGCAATTCGGGGCCCAGAAATCTACGATTACTGGTACGTTTTGAGATTCTGCAATGACATCTTCCATGAACGTCGCAGTGGTACTGTCTTTGATTAGATCTTTACTCACTAATGACGGATCAGAAGGATTGGATGATTGTTTGTTGGACCATTGGCCAAATTCACTCACGGATATCTCACTTTTTAAATTATTAATTGCTTCTTTATAGTGAGTGTGGGCTTTTCAGGAGTGATTTTCAATAGGTTTCGATCAGATAATTTGTATCATATGAACTGGAGCAGAAAAAAATTGGTTTTTGGTCTGGACAAGTTTATCGTAATGATTTAGAACCCGAGCACATCATCTCTTTGGGACGAGGTTTTAGAGCTTTCAGCGGTTCAGCTGGGAATTGGGCTCTGGGATCTTTTTTCTCGTTTGATGTACTCATTTTTAAGCGGGCGTAGCTCAGTGGTAGAGCACAACCTTGCCAAGGTTGGGGTCGTGAGTTCGAATCTCATCGCCCGCTCCAATTTATCAAGTGGTCTTAATTGAAGAGAGGCTTAAGGTAGATTGGGACTTTATTTGATATGATTGCGGACCGTTTGCTGGAGAAAGCGAGCGGTTTTTTTGTGTCTTGTGCTCAAAAAGCCTTAAAAAGACCTTTCACAGGAGGGAGCTATGAGCAAGCCTTATGAATTATTTTTAGGTGAGTGGGAGCTTGATACAAACCTTTGTCTTTATGAGCAAGGAGAGCCGCCGCTTTCTTCAACTTATTTGATCCGAGAAAAGGGCGATGAGCTCCTGTTTGAGATGAGCTGGGTTGATGCTGAGGGCGAGACACATCAGATAATTTTTCGTGGTGTGCCTGATGGTAAGCTTGCTCCCTTCAATGGTGGTGAACTTGTTGATGCGCTCTCTATCACGGCTGTTTCAACTCATGAGCTTAATACAGCAGCTGCGATGAAAGGCGTTGTGTTGATGTCTGTTATTCGGCGCTTGTCTCCTGATGGCCAGCAGATGGCTGTTATACAAGAAGTGAAACTGCCAACCGGGGATGTTTCGACGAATAAATCTGTTTATGTAAGAAAGTGAAATTATTTAACTTAGTTTTTCTCTCACGGGCTATTCTGCCGCTGAGCGACAGGCCCTCCGAGAGGCGTCGCTAAGCGACGGACTACGCTGGCGCTACGTCATGTCCTTCAGCCCTAGTCGGGCTGAACTCCTTCTTCGTGTAGGTAGTTTTAGGTTACTCTTTTTTAGTGGCGCTTAAGTTTGCTTTTTTTGTACTTCAGATACCCACTAGGTATCCGCAAGAATCAACCGCGCGATTAAAAATATTTAATTAAAACATTTGCTTCGGATGATCGCTATTTTCTCTTCAATCGGTTATAATTCCTTAAATTTGTGAGAATTTTTGATATTTGCCTCTTGTTAGCTTTGTGGGGATTTGGCTGATGTTTCGTTTCGTAATTTTATTTTTGATTGGGTTTTGTGTTTCTTCCCTTGGTTTTACTTCGTCTGCCTGGGCTGAAAAGAAACGGGTTGCTTTGGTGATTGGGAACTCCGCTTACAAACATACGTCTCCCTTAGATAATCCGAAAAATGATGCCACTGTTATGACCAAGGTTTTAACTGAACTTGGCTTTGACGTGATCTCTTCACTAGATCTCTCTCAGAATGATATGAAGCGGGCCATTAAAAGTTTTGCGCAAAAATTAGAAGAAGGTGGCAAAGGCACTGTTGGCTTATTTTATTATGCTGGGCACGGCGTACAGGTCGCGGGGCGAAATTTTCTTATTCCTGTGACCGCAAAGATTTCATCTGCTGTTGATGTTGAGATCGAGTCGATTGACCTTGAGGTTGTTACCAATGCCATGAACTTAGCGGGCAATGGATTTAATGTTGTGGTCTTGGATGCGTGCCGGGATAATCCTTTTAAATCTTCAACGCGATCTTTGTCACGAGGGTTAGCGCGGATTAATGCCCCGAAGGGTTCTTTGATTGCATATGCCACATCACCTGGTGATGTAGCAGCAGATGGTGAGGGGGCGAATTCGCCTTACACCGCTGCGCTTGTTAAAGTCATGCAAGAGCCGGGCTTGACCATTGAGCGTGTGTTTAAACGGGTTCGTGTTCAAGTGCATGAAGAAACAAAAGAAACACAAACGCCTTGGGAGAGTTCATCGCTTACCGGTGATTTTTACTTTTTACCAGAGGGCAGTGAGAACCGGCCTAAGGTTGAGGTTGAGGCAAAGCCAAAAATTGAAGATGTAGTTGAGCCTGGTGAAGTGACACCAGAGAAGCGCGCACCTGATGCGCAGCTTGCTTACCTTAAAGCGGTTGAGGATAACACGCTTGATGGGTATCAATCTTTTTTGCAAACCTTTCCTAATCATGAAAATGCAGCGCGGGTTCGCCAAATTATCAATAGTATTGCTGATGATAAGATGTGGCAGAGAATAAAAAAACAAAATAAAGCTTCTGGCTATCGGCGTTATTTAGCAGCGTTTCCTGATGGTGACTATAAAGGAGAGGCAAAAGCGCGTTTGAAAAGTTTGCAGTCAACTTATGTTGTACCGCCGAAAGAAATAAAAAAGGTACGTCAGCATTGTGGGCATCCGCATGGGAAATGGCGGGTGACTGATATTCGCTCTGATGATGTTTTGAATGTTCGCCAAGGGCCTTCTACAAAATATCCGATTGTTGGGGCTATTCCCCCTTATGGCACGGGCGTGCGCCGGGTTGAGTGTACGTCTCGGAATTGGTGTTTGGTGAAATATCGCTGTGTTAGCGGTTGGGCGTCAGGGAAATATTTGACATTGGGTGCGCGTAAAAATGTCGGGGCGCCACCAAGTAAATATTATCGTGTGATTGATCATACATATCCAGACAAGTTAAATGTGCGCCGTGGACCGGGTACGAAATACCCAATTGTTGGGCGTATCCCTCATAATGGAAACAATGTTCTTGTGCGCCAATGTAAGTCAATTGGGTCACGAAAAAGCCGTTGGTGTATTGTTAGTTGGGGTAAGGTTAATGGTTGGGCGTCTGGTCGTTATTTAGCGAATATGTCAACGGGGCGCAGACCTTAATTTATGAGGTTACGATCTAGATCTCAGGGTAGAGCTTTTTGAGAGGGTATGGTTTGATGATTTTTTCATTTCGATCATCAGAGCAGTTTTTTATCGCTTTAAGTAAATGCAGTTTCTTGCTGTGTTTGGCTGTCTTGTTGCTTAGCTGCTTGTTTTTGAGCTTGCCTGTACGGGCTGGTGAATTGCCTAAGTTTTTTACCTACCTTAAAGCGGTTGATCCAACAATCATTCAAGAGATGCGCTATTTTGGTTCGCATAATTTTTTGGGTCGGCCGGTGAAAGGCTACAAGGCTGCTGAATGCATTTTAACTTTACCAGCTGCAAAGGCTTTAAAGAAAGTACAAGACCGACTGCGTCCCAAGGGGCTCTCTCTTAAAGTTTATGATTGTTATCGTCCTCAACGAGCCGTGAATGATTTTGTTTCTTGGTCTAAAAAACCTAAAGACACAAAAACTAAGTCTGAGTTTTATCCAACCTTGAAAAAATCGAGATTATTTGGGCTTGGTTACATTGCGCGGCGATCAACGCATTCACGAGGTAGCACGGTTGATTTGTCCATTGTTGCTTTACCTCTCAAAGATCAACCTAAGCATGATATGAGTAATCAGGCCGCCTGCTATGGTCCTCTTCAAAAACGCTTTGCGGATAACAGTCTTGATTTTGGAACTGGTTATGATTGTTTTCATGAGAAAAGTCATACACGCTCGAATGTCGGTGTGACTGCCAATAAGAACCGTGATTTATTGGTTCGTGAAATGGCGGCTGTTGGGTTTGAAAATTACCGCAAGGAGTGGTGGCATTTTTCTTTAAAGAAGGAACCTTATCGCCGGAAACATTTTGACTTTCCAATAACGCCTTACAAAGGTGAAATCTCGGCTTCTCAATTGGTAAAAAGAGAAGAAAAGACGGATAAAAGTGCTGATCGTTCAGAGCCGCGTGTTCAGGTCGTTGAGGAGGCTCCTTTAGAAGAGCCTATAAGGGTTGTTGATGAAGAAGACACATTACGTGTTATATGCGTGAGCTCTGATGACGTTTTGAATGTGCGTGAGAGCGCGCATCATAAAGCTAAAATTGTTGCAGCCCTTCCTTCTGATGCGGTTGGGATTATTGTTCAACAGTGCACTGGTAAGATCTCATTAAAAGTGTGGCATGAGTTGGATGCGATCGGTAGGAAGACTATCGCTTCTCCCTGGTGTCAAATTAGTTCTTATAGATTATCAATTGGAGGAGAGCCGATAGAAGTTTTAGGATGGGTTTCTGGTGCTTTTATTGTTGGTGATTACGCGCATCGCGTGTGCTTGAAATAACTTTTAAACTACAAGTATTCATTTCTTTACTACTTTGGTTTATTAAAATAAATGATGTTTGCAGTTTATTTAGATCTTTCTGGTACCAGCTTGGTATTCATCGAAGGCAGGGGAGGGATTTTATGAAGATTGTTGTGGTTGATAATAGCCGTGTCTCTATTAAAATCTTAACTAGCATGCTTGAGGACAATGGGCATGAGGTCATTGGTTTTTTAGATTCAGTTGCTGCGCTTTCCCATATTCGGTGTGATCAGGATGTTGATGTTTTGCTCACTGGTTTAGAGCTCAATCCAATTTCAGGGTTTGAATTATGCTGGGATACGCGGTTACTTGTCTCCAGGGGACGTCAAATTTATATTTTGGCCATGTCTTCTAGTACTGAAGATAGTAAGCTCATCGAAACATTAGATAGTGGCGCGGATGATTTTATTCGCAAGCCTCCCAATTTGCAGGAGCTACTTGCGCGTTTGCGCGTTGCTGAGCGCATGAAATATATGCAAGAAGAACTAATTAAGTTAGCGACCCTTGATTGCCTTACAGGTATTTTAAATCGGCGTGCTTTTTTTGATGCGGCAGCTGCTCATTGTGGTGCGGCTCAAAAGGGAGCTGATCTTTCAGCTATTATGTTTGATATTGATCACTTTAAGAAAGTGAATGACAAATTTGGTCATGACATTGGTGATAAAGCTCTTGTTGATGTTGTAGGTACTGTTGAAAAAGAATTTGGTTTATTTGCACGCATGGGCGGTGAGGAATTTGCTTTGCTTTTGCCGAATATTGCCAAAGAAGAAGCGTTGGAAATAGCTGAACAGTTACGGGCACAAGTTGAGGCTTTGGAGATTGAGACAGAAAATAAATTAAAACCTTTGAAAGTGACATGTAGCTTTGGTGTAAGCGAGTGGACTAAAGGGGATACGATTGAGTCTCTTTTAAAACGTTCAGATCTCGGGCTTTATCTTTCAAAAGAAAGTGGTCGTAATCAGGTTCAATTTAATAAACATACAACTCAAGACTTTATTCCGGAGCGCACAGAGGTGGTTGAGGTTGAGTTTGTTGAGCTTGATCCAGATGTGGTTGAGTTGAATTGATTTCGAAATCACATTTTTAAAGTGCGTTTTTCAGCTCTCCTTTTTTCCATTTCTCAATATTATCGATTAGTCCATCCCATAATGTGTGAATGGCATCTGAACTTGCCCAGGCAATATGCGGGGTGATGATGACATTTGGATAATGAGCAATTGAAAGCAGTGGATTGCCGTTTCTTGGGGGCTCCAGTGAAAGGCAATCAATGCCAAGGGCTCTGATTTTTTTCTCGTTCACTGCCTCAACTGCGTCGGCTTCGTTCACTATGCCACCTCTTGAAGCGTTTATGAGAATGGGTTTGCGGACCATTTTATCAAATTCTTTTTTTGTAATTAAGTCTCTGGTTTGATCATTTAAGGGACAATGGACAGAGATGATGTCGCATTGCTCCAGAAATTCATTAAATTCAATATAAGGTTTGTGGGGGTTTTTATCATCTCTGCGGCCCGCATACATAATCCCCATGCCGAAGCCACTTGCCAGGCGAGCGAGGCCAGCACCCAGGACACCGCGGCCAATGATACCAAGTGTTTTATCGTGTAAGTCTTCTATCGGGTGGTTGAAGAAGCAGAAGTGATTTGCTTTTTGCCATGCGCCTTTTTCAACATCAGTTTGGTAGCCAATTAAAGACCGACTAAGCGCTAAAATCATCATCATTGCATGTTCTGGAACAGAGTTGACAGCGTAACCTTTTACATTTGCAACTGTGATGCCATTATTATGGGCTGCGTTGATGTCGACATTGTCATAACCTGTGGCTGTTATGGCGATCATTTTTAAATCGGGAAGGTTTGATAGAGTTTCCTCATCAAGTTTGACTTTATTGATGATCGCTATTTCTGCCCCTTGAAGCCTTGGGATGATTTGATCTTTTGGGGTGCTTTCATATTCTTGCCATTCATGTGTGAAGCTAGGTTTTTTAGCTTCAAAATTTTTAGGAAAGGTGCCTCTGTCGAGAAAAACTATTTTGGTCATGTGACTTGCCAGCTTTTTGGTTTTTGTAAAAATTTATGGTTCATTTTATACTTGGTACGCACATTGTATATTCTTTATCTCGCCGCAGGCTTGAATTGAAAGATTGCGCCTCTTTATTATTAGATTTAATGCATGACGAGACAATAAACATAAAAAAGGCACATGATAATCTATCATGTGCCTTTTTTCGTTACATCAGAACAGGGCAATAAAATGTCGCGCTTAGATTAATAAACTATCTATTCGTAACTATTTTCTTGCCTTTCATTCTTTGTGTCTTTGATCTTACCGCTTAATTAGCGACGGCAAGGACGTCCACGGTGTGCACGTGTACGGTGTCCACGAACTGCTACGCGCTCTGTTCTCCAGCTGTAAACAGCAGGTTTTACAACAACGTGGCGTTTTGCAGGTGATACAACAACACGTTGTTTTACAGTTCTGTAAACAGCTGCGTGTTTCACGTGGTGTCTACGTGCAGGAGATACCTGAACACGAACAAGACGAGTTCTGTAGCGAGCTGGTCTTCTTTCTGTCCAAGTTCTTGCTGCGCGAACCATCACTTTGCGTGTTACATGCTTGTAAACTGCACGGTGATATACGCGGTGTGTGCGACCACGTGACGTCATCACTTTTCTCTTTACAGTTTTGTAAACAGCAGGGTGATAAACACGGTGTGTGCGACCACGTGACGTCATTACTTTTCTCTTTACAGTTTTGTAAACAGCTGCACGACGAACCAGGCGGTGAGATGCACGTTTTACAACAACACGGCGTTGTTTCCATGCATATACATCTGGTGAACGATGAGCAGTACGACGACCACGATGAACTAGAACGCGTGTTGCTACACGTTTTGTTTTGTATGTGGTGCGTGCACGATGACCACGACGATCATCACAGTGACATGGCTTACTGCGAACAGCTACACGCTTTGTTCTGTAAACTGTTTTGTAAACAGGTGCAGAGTTTGTGTAGTGAACACGGCCACGTTTCACAAGGACACGTTCTTTTTTGTAGCCATAAACTGCTGGTGTGCTCACACGGTCGTAACCGCCGCGGCTTACCATTACACGCTCAGTTCTCCAGCCATATGTTGCTGGTGTGCTGCGTGTTTCAGTCCAGCCACGTTTTACGAGAACACGCTCAGTTCTCCAGCCATATGTTGCTGGTGTGCTACGTGTTTCAGTCCAACCGCGTTTTACGAGAACACGCTCGGTGCGTGTTGCGTAACGCGCTGGTGTGTGGTGTGTTTTTGAGTAAGCTTTGCTTACCAAAACACGTTCCATTTTAAGACGATGTCTTGCTGGTGTAACTCTTGTTTCAGTCCAACCACGGCGAACAAGTCGTTTAGATGCTTTCCAACCATAGACAGCTGGTGTCACGCGGACTTCACGTCTTGCTCTGGAGACTAAGACTTTTCTTTTAACCTGACGATAATGCACTGGTCTTGCACGATGAACAGTACAAGCTGGTGCGGCTCTGTGGACTCTCTCACCACGATCCAAACGCTGACCAGCGTTTACATCTGTTGTTAGTGTGATTGTCCCAAGTGCTGCGACTAAAAGCGCAGCCCTACGCATATACATTTATACGCACTCCCTCACAATATTAAAAAGCGTAATGCTTTACTCAAAAAATTAGGGGAGACCCTTACAGTGCCACCCCCCTGCATAATTAGAAGTTGTAAAAAATAAATTTTACGGTTTGAACTCAACGGGCAACCTTAGATTTTTTTAAGGTTAAAACTTAAGTTCTGATTAGAAAATTTTCAGGCTGGTTAAACTATGAGAATTCTGCGATACTTAAAGACATAAGTATTAGAGAAAGTCCTCTTACAGATTAACTTTTCTGAAGAACTTCAATCTTTAAAATATTGTAATAACAACATTTTGTGTGTTTATATTTGACTTGTTTTGCTCTTAAGTCAAGCGGCCTCATTGATCCTTTTCGAATTTTTTGAAAAAATTTACAGAAATCACTCTATCGCGGCCCCAATGTTGCTTATTTGTACCAAAATTTTTAAAGGGCTTTTATTCTCTGCTTGCATCACAGCTGAGCTTTGATTACACCAGTTAGTGACGTTTTTTGCTGAAAGGGAGAGCTTTTAATGTCTAAGTTGATCAGTTTGATCAGGGTTTTTTATTTATCAATCTTGTTTTTAGGGGTAACTGGTCTTTCTGGTTGTGGGATAAACAATATTCCAACCAAAGAAGAACAAGCAAAAGCAGCCTGGAGCAATGTTTTAAACCAATATCAGCGCCGTGCTGAATTAATTCCTAATTTAATTGAGACTGTAAAAGGTTTTGCGGCTCAGGAAGAAAAAGTCTTTAAAGAGGTGGTTGAAGCGCGCGCAAAAGCGACAAGCTTGAAACTACCAAAAGATATTACAACAAATCCAGAAGTGTTTCAGCAATTTCAGAAGGTGCAAAGCCAGCTTTCTAGTGCGCTTGGGCGTTTGATTGCTGTTGCGGAGGCTTATCCGGATTTGAAATCGAGCCAGAACTTTTTGACCTTGCAAACTCAATTGGAAGGGACTGAGAACCGAATTGCGATTGCGCGGCGGGATTATATTGAGTCTGTCAGGCAGTATAATACAGAATTAAAGACTATACCCGGGCGATGGTGGAAATCACTTGTTTATCCTGATTCTGAAGTGATGGAGACCTTTGAGGTTTCTGCTGAGAAAACCAAGGTACCTGAGGTTGATTTTAAATAAACAAATAAAAGGCTCCACATAATTGTTGGGGCCTTTTTTACTTTTGTTGATGGGGGCTTTGTTGGCATATTGTTTTTTCCATAATCGTTTTGGCTTTCTCTTTTCTAAATTTCTTATAGCCATGATTGTTTGGTTGGGATTTATGAGCTTGAGCTTTGCAGCGTCTCTCAATTTTCCGACTTTAACTGGGCGTGTTGTTGATCAGGCCCAGATTATCTCTGCTGAAGATGAAGCGCGGTTGTCTAAAATTCTTTCAGATGTAGAGGGGCAGTCAACCGATCAGATCGTTGTGGTGACTTTGAATAGTTTGCAAGGTACGCCGATTGAAGATTATGGTTATCAATTAGGTCGTCATTGGGGGATTGGCCAGGCTGGTAAAGATAATGGTGTGTTACTTATCATTGCGCCTAATGAAAGACAGGTGCGGATTGAAGTTGGCCGTGGACTTGAGGGGGCTTTGCCAGATGGATTGGCTGGGCTTATTATTCAGCGCCGTATCTTACCTCATTTTAAAAAGGGTAATTTGATTGCTGGGATTTTTGCTGGCGTTGAGGATATTAAAGCAAGCTTGCTTGGTCAGACTGAAGAGGTTGCGCTTCGGGCGCGTAAGCCAAAATCTAAAGTTGATCCATTATTACCGTTCATATTTTTTGCGTTTTGGTTGGTTCCGTTTATTTATCTGATTAGCTCATTAGCGCGAGATCGGAAAATAGGGGGCCGGATGCCGGGCGGTGTTGTGATTGTGCCGGCTAGCCATGGAGGAGCCATTGACGGCTGGAGTGGACCTGGTGGTTTTCATCGGCGCTCTAGTGGTGGCTTTTCTGGTGGCGGTGGTAGTTTTGGCGGTGGCGGTGCTTCAGGTAGTTGGTAGTGGCTTTGCTTATCTTTTGATTTTGGGAGAGTTAGATGTATTTGTTAGACAAAGATGATGCGCAAGAGATCAGTGAAGCGATCATTGCTCAAGAAAAGCACACCAGCGGTGAAATAGTAGCAGTGCTTGCCTCTCAATCTGGCAGTTATCGCTTGCTGCCTTTGTTTGTGGCGGCTTTCATTGCTTTGCTTATTCCTTTGATTTTGATCTATCTGCCGCGTTTTACAGAGGGGCAATTTTTAATTTGGTCTGCTGAAAAGATCTATTTCATACAAGGAATTATTAACGTGTATTACTTTTTTAACATTAGGAATTTCAGCTGAAAAGATATATTTCATTCAGCTTCTTTGTTTTGTTGTTATTGCCCTTTTGCTTTCTTTTCGGCCGTTTCGTTATTGGATTGTACCGTCTTCCTTAAAGAAGAAGTGGGCACATGCGCATGCGCTTGAACAATTTGCTGCTCAAGAAATGCATACGACGTCTGGGCGCACTGGGATTATGATTTTTGTATCTGTTGCTGAACATCATGCTGAAGTGATTGGTGATATGGGCATTTATGAGAAAATACCAGCTGAGGACTGGGAAGCGCTCGTGAAGCAGCTGGCACTTGATATTAAGAATAAAAACCCCAAAAAAGGCTTTATCACTGCCATAAATCAATCTGGTGCCTGGCTTTCAGAGCATTTCCCACCTGGGAGTGAGCCTTTGGATGAATTGGTCAATCACCTCATCGTCATTGAGTAAAATTGACGATATTTCACCACTTTTCTTAAAAATTTTGAATCAAAAGCTCATTACACTTCCATAACACTAAGAATTTGTTCATCTTTTTCTAGTTATGGTTGTTGAGAATGAGTCGCTTGCTTATCTGGGGTCTTTTAGCAGGCACTTGTATTCTGGGAAATTTACATGCCCTTTAAGAATTTTGGGATGGGTGTTTGTATTTGCGTTAATCGCTTTATTTTGAAAATTTTTAGCCGGGTGTGTTGGAACTTTTTTTAAGTGAGCACCGGGCTATGGGACATCTATCTAAACAAAATCAAACTTCTTCTATACAATCAATAACATCATATATTTCTGTTTCACAAAGGATGATACCTTCCTTGGATGAATTTACGAAAAAGCTTTTAAGCTCAATTAAGTGGACTGATTTTAGTCAGTTTCATGGTGAGATGTTTTCGACTTTGGTGTCTAACTCATTTCAATTACTTGAAAAGCGAAAGGCTGGGCAAAGTAAATTACAGGTTTATACACCTGATATGGGTGAGCAGAGTCAATTTGAATATGGTGACTTTACCGTTATTGATATTGTGAATGATAATATTCCGTTCTTGCTTGATTCTGTGCTTGGTGAATTACAAGCCAGAAATATCAAAATTCATTTGGTTCTCCATCCGATTTTGTCTGTTAGACGTGATGAAAAAGGTAACTTAAAAGAAGTTCTAGATAGCTCTAAACTTGATGGGATGAACAATAGAAAGGGGCAAATAACTTCTGAAAGTTTTGTCTCGCTTCATATTGACCCTTTAAGTGAGAAGGGTATGGAAGAGCTTGAATTGGCTCTTAAGGAATTGGTCGATCGTGTGCATCTAGTGGTAGATGATTGGCTGTTAATGCGCACAAAACTGACAACAGTGGCAACGGGTTTAGCCACCAATGAAACAAGCGTTTCCGTTTCGCACCTTTCAGAATCAGTGCAATTTTTACGTTGGGCAAATGATAATAATTTCACTTATCTTGGTATGCGTGAATATAAACTCAAAGGAAGTGGAAAAAATAGCCAATTAGAGCCTGTTGCAGATAGTGGGCTTGGGCTTTTACGCAATGATAAAATTGAAGTATTACGCAAGGGCAAACAACTTTGCACCATGACACCGGAAGTGCGGAAATTTTTCTTCTCGCCTTCCCCTATTATCATCACAAAAGCCAATATAAAATCAGATGTGCATCGTCGGACTTACATGGATTATATCGGTGTTAAACTGTTTGATGATCATGGAAATATCTCTGGTGAATTGCGGATTGTTGGATTGTTTACATCAAGTGCTTATGCAAGCAAGGTGGCATCTATTCCTCTACTTCGCCAAAAGCTCGATTATGTTTTAGATCACTCTGGTTCACCACGCGAAAGTCATAGCGGTAAGGCTTTGACCAATATTGTTGAAACATTCCCGCGTGATGAATTGTTCCAAATTTCAAAAGAGATGCTGAGTATTTATGCTTCTGAAATTGAGACACTTGATCATTCACCGCGTGTGAAAGTTTTAAAGCGTGTTGATGAATTTGATCGGTTTGTTTCTTTGTTGGTGTTTTTACCGAAAGATCAATTTTCAACCGATATCGGAAAGAGTGTTGGTAAATATTTAGCGAAAACCTTCAATGGTCGTATGAGTGCTTATTACCCTTATTTTGCTGAAGGGCCTTATGTTCGCATCCATTACATCATTGGCCGCGATGAAGGGAAAACACCAAAGCGTGTTTCAAAATCATTAGAAAAACATATTGAGGAAATTTCACGTCGCTGGGAAGACCGGATGTATGGTGAGATCTCGAAAGTCCATGATATTGAAGAAACCGAATTACTGCTTGAGCAATATGGGCATGCGTTCCCAGTTGGCTATCAGGACATCTATAAAACTGATCGTTTGATTGAAGATATTCATATTATTGAAGAGATGGATGAGAACCGTCCAACGGCTGTGTCATTCTATCGCTCAAAAGGACAGTCGAAAGATTGTGTTGAAGTTACGCTTTATAATTTATCGAGCTCTATTCCGCTTTCAAAGCGCGTGCCGGTGTTTGAGAATTTAGGGTTCTCAGTTATCGATGAGCGCTCTTATGAAATTACACCTGATAAAGGTGAAGGGCAGCCTTCTGTTTGTCAGCATATGATGAAGCTGAAGATGAGAGATGGTCATGGGCTTGATTTAGAACAACTTGAAGAGAAGCTTGTTAAAGGCTTTATGGCTGTTTGGCGGGAAGATACGGCTAATGATGGTTATAATCAATTGATATCGTTACTTGGTGTTCATTGGCGTGAAGCAGCTTTGATGCGCGGGCTGGGTAGTTATCTTCGCCAGATTAATGTTCCTTACGAACAAGATTATTTGGTTCGCACGTTGGTGCATTATAGTTCTGTGACGAAAGATTTAATTGAGCTCTTTAAAAGTCGGTTTGATCCAAAAGCCCAAAAGGGTGCGGCAGCAAGAATTAAGCGATTAAATAAGAAAATAGATCAAGTTCTTAATGACATTCCAAGTTTGGACGAAGATCAGATTTTACGTCACTTTAGAAATTTGATCATGGTTGCGCTTCGCACCAATTACTATCAACGTGATGAAAATGGTTTGGCACCGCAAGAACTTGTGTTCAAGTTTGACAGTCAAATGATTGAAGGTGTGCCGGAGCCGAAGCCATATCGTGAGATTTTTGTTTATTCACCTAAGGTTGAGGGTGTGCATTTGCGGTTTGGCAAGATTGCTCGTGGTGGCCTTCGTTGGTCTGACAGGCATCAAGATTTCCGTACCGAAGTGCTTGGCTTGGTAAAAGCACAATTGGTGAAAAACACGGTGATTGTGCCGACAGGTTCTAAAGGTGGGTTTGTTCCAAAAGATATGCCTCAAGACCCAACACGCGAGCAATTTATGACGCACGGTGTGGCAGCTTACAAGCGCTTTATTAATGGCATGCTTTCCATCACTGATAATATGGTTGGCAAAAAGATTGTAGCGCCTGAAAATACAGTTCGCCATGATGATGATGACCCTTACTTAGTGGTGGCCGCAGATAAAGGAACGGCTACATTTTCTGATATTGCGAATGAGATTTCATGCTCTCGCGGGTTCTGGCTCGGTGATGCGTTTGCCTCTGGTGGGTCACAAGGTTATGACCACAAAGTGATGGGGATTACCGCACGCGGTGGCTGGGAAGCTGTGAAGCGTCACTTTAGAGAAATGAATATCAATATTCAGCGTCAGCCTTTCACAGCCATTGGGGTTGGGGATATGTCTGGTGATGTGTTTGGTAATGGCATGTTATTATCGAAGGCCACGAAACTGCTTGCCGCTTTTGACCATCGTGACATTTTCATCGATCCTGACCCTGATCCAAAATCGTCTTGGAAAGAGCGTAAGCGTTTGTTTGATGCTGGGCGCTCAAGTTGGCAGGACTATAATACCAAATTGATTTCAAAGGGTGGTGGTGTTTTCTCTCGCTCTGCGAAATCTATCAAGCTGAGCGCTGAAATTAAGGCTATGCTTGGGGTAACAGACACTGAAATGACCCCAACTAAATTAATGAAGACGATCTTGAAATCAGAGGCCGATTTGCTTTGGTTTGGTGGTATTGGGACTTATGTTCGTGGGGCCTCAGAATCTGATAGTGCTGTTGGCGACCGGGGCAATGATGCGCTGCGTGTGAGTGCCCAAGAGCTCAATGTGAAAGTGATTGGTGAAGGGGCTAACCTTGGCATCACACAGGAAGGGCGAATGGAATTTGCCTCATTAGGTGGCCGTGTGAATACGGACGCGATTGATAACTCAGCTGGTGTGAATTCATCTGACCTTGAAGTGAATATTAAAATCGCGCTGGGGGCAGCTGTTGCTTCTAATAAAATCACGATGGATAAGAGAAACAAGATTCTCTCCTCCATGACAGAGCAAGTTGCGAAACGGTGTTTGGTGAATAATTATCAGCAAACATTGACGCTAAGTTTGGCTCAGCAACGTGGGATTACCGAAATTGGTTTTCAACAACGGTTGATGCATGTGCTGGAAGATAAGGGCTTGATGAATAGAGAGATCGAGAACTTACCTGAAGATGCGATTTTAGCCGAGCGTCAGGAAGCTGGTGAAGCTCTCACACGGCCTGAAATTTCAACGCTATTGGGTTTTGCCAAAATTGATCTCTTTAATGATTTAATTGAAACCGATGTTGTTGATGATCCTTATTTTAATGCTTCGCTCAAAGATTATTTTCCAAATGGAATGCAGAAAGACTTTGCTTCTGAGATCAGAAATCACCCACTGCGCAGAGAGATTGTTGCGACACAACTCACTAACAATATTATCAACCGCGGTGGCTCTACCATGGCTGTTCGATTGGAAGAAGAAACCGGCCATAGCCGCGGTGAGTTAGCAGCGGCCTTTAGTGTGGCAACGGCTGTTCTTGGCTTAAATGAGATTTATGAAGCTTTAGATGCACTTGATAATAAAATTGATGGGGCATTGCAGTTGAAAATCTATTCTAAACTGCAATTTATTTCTCGCCGCAAAACAGCTTGGTTTATCACAAATGGTGATTTCTCTAATGGTCTG
Organism: uncultured Hyphomicrobiales bacterium; assembly: GCA_964022305.1. GTDB lineage: Bacteria > Pseudomonadota > Alphaproteobacteria > Rhizobiales > HXMU1428-3 > HXMU1428-3. The sequence goes on from CAXIBI010000025.1 coordinate 21,888, forward strand.
ACGAAAGAGATTAAAGCCTACAAAGATGGACTTGCTTCCTACATGAAGAAAGTAAATCTAAACCAATCGGCAGAACAAAAAGCTCAATTGGACGCTGATTTGAGTGAGCTCACTAATAGCGGTGTGCCTGAAGATGTCGCTAAGGCTCTGGTTCAGTTAATGCTGAAGATTGAAGGGCTGGATGTGGTAAAAGCTGCGCGCAAGTCTCAAGTCGCTGTGACGAAATTGACCGAGATACATAATATCATTGATAGCCATCTCAGACTTGGAGCTTTGATTAGAGCGACAAATCATGTGCCTGTCTCTGATGTTTATGATCGCTGGGCCTTGAATGCTGTGGTGAGCCGTATTGAAGGAGCACGCCGTCAACTTATGATTGGAATTGGCAGTGAGAAAAACGGCTTTGATGCTTGGCTCGATAAGAAGGGATTAGCAGTGCACCGGGTGAAAGGTGCGATTGATGAAATTTTAAATGGCGGTGAGATTGGTCTATCTAAACTCATTGTTGCTGTTGGTCAGGTGGATGAGCTTTCTCATTAATCTGGTTCGATAGATTTTTTAAAAATAATAGTTTTTCAAAAAAGAAATAAATGAGGGAAAACTAGATTGAGTTATGACTTTCCGCCCCATGTATTGGGGCGGAATTTTTTTGAGATTTTTTTTGTCTCACGGGCTATTCCGCGGCTGCAGAGCAGCGCGGGCCCTCCGATGGGGCGCGCAATATTTTTTGAAGCCCTATCGGCTTCAAAATGCGCGGGCTTCACTGACGTTACGCCATGTCCCATTGCCTGAAAAAGGCAATGCTCCTTCTTCGTATTTCATAATAGAGATTGTACCTTTTAGTGCTTCAGATGCTCATATGACATTCGTAAGAAGCAACTTTTCTATCTCAACAGGTGTCTCTATTTATAAGTGAAACGCTCTATTTTCAAAAAATCTTATTGATTAAAATGGGAAATGAAAAAAATCACTTGGTGATTGGCAAATGATTTGGCACCATAGGCCGCATGACTGATGCCAGTAGACATGTTTTTGAATCTGGGCATGTGCGGAAATTTTTGGTGGTGGTTGAAGAAGAAGCCCCTGAAGTTGAAGCTGCCCTTGCTTTTGCAGCCAACCGTGTGAGACGTACGGGGGGTATGATTTCTATGCTTTATGTCATTGAGCCAAGCGATTTTCAGCATTGGCTTGGTGTGAAGGAAATTCAGCGAGAAGAAGCTTTGCAAAAGGCGAAGGCCGTATTTCGGCTGTTTCGGCGGAAATTAAAGGGTGCTGGCTTTGAAGACTTAGAAGTTGAAGAGATTGTTCGTGAAGGTAAAAAGGCAGAGGAAATCTCTAAATTAATTGAGGGTGATGAAGATATTGCCATTATTGTGCTTGGCGCTTCAATTGAACAATCTGGCCCTGGTCCTTTGATTTCTAATCTCTTTACAGGCAGTAAGGCTGGTAATTTTCCTATACCCATATCGATTATTCCTGGACACTTAAGTTGGGATGAAATTACCTCTTTGGCTTAGGTTTTGAGCCTAAAGGCTCTGTTTTTCAAAAATGATCAATTTTAATTATGACAGATGAATTTAATTCACTGGTCAATTGATGGTTTTTGAGCTATAAAAATGCTACTTTAGAAACGTTCTTAATTGAAGATGTGTTAAATTTATGTGATACATTTTCAATTTTCAGCCTCAAGATAGAGAGAGTGGGCATGTTTATTCAAACTGAAGCGACACCAAATCCGCAGACATTGAAGTTTATTCCAGGTAAACCTGTGATTGATCAGGGTAATATGGAATTTACGTCTTCTGAAATGGCAGATAACTCTCCTTTGGCTTTGCGTTTATTTGGCATTGATGGTGTTGAAGCTGTTTTTCTTGGTACTGATTTTATTTCTGTAACTAAGGGAACTATGGAATGGCAAACTCTGAAACCAGCTGTTCTAGGCGCGATCATGGAACATTATATGTCTGGTGATCCGGTTGTTGCTGAAGGTGGATCTGAAGCAAAACCACAAGAAGAAGAGTTTTATGATCCTGCAGACCAAGAAACGGTAAATACGATTAAAGAACTCCTCGAGACACGTGTGCGCCCTGCTGTTGCGCAAGATGGCGGTGATATTGTGTTTAAGGGGTTTCGTGATGGTATTGTATATCTCACTATGCGTGGTGCTTGCGCGGGTTGCCCAAGCTCAACAGTGACTTTACAACACGGTATTGAAAATTTAATGCGTCACTTTTTACCAGAAGTTCAGGCTGTGCGGCCAGCTGAAGACGCTTATTAGGTTTCCTTTCAACTTCAATTTTAGAATTTCAATCTTATGATCTGTGAATTAGCAATTGATACAGCGGGGGCTGGATGCTCAGCAGCGCTGCGCTTTGGTGCGTCTAGTGACAGGCAAACTCTCACTCGTTTTGAAGATATCAGGCGTGGGCATGCAGAGCATATTATTGATCAAGTCTCTTCGCTCATGCAAGAGGCGGGTATAGGTTATCAATCTCTTAACAGAATCAGTTGTACAATGGGGCCGGGATCATTTACTGGTGTTCGCGTTGGTATTGCTTATGCGAAAGGGTTAGCGCTTAGCCTGGATGTTCCTTTATTTGGAGCTGTTTGTTCTGATGTTGCTCTGCTTAAGTTTGCAAGTTCTTATTCTGGTTTGAGTAAGGAATTTGAAGCTTTAAGTCTCAATGATGCTTACTCATTTCATGTTTGCCATGTGCTTGAGGCCGGGCGAGCGGAGTTTTAGGTACATGTATTTGACCGGCTTAGTTCAGGACAGTTTAAGCCACTAACGAAGCCGCTCTTGCTTCCCTATAGCGAAGTGCAGACGTTTGTTGAACAGCATCAAATTAAACTTAGCTTTGGGCCTGGGGGGGAACTTTTGCAAAAGTTAAATCAAGACGCATTAGATGAAATGGCTTTGTCACATGGCTGTGTTAGCTCTTTGCCTCTTGATATTCGGGCTGAAGATTTATTTCGCCTTGATGAGGAGCAGTTTCTTATTGATGAAGAGGTGCGACCTTTATATTTACGGGCGCCCGATGCGAAACCACAGATTGGAAAAACATTGGTACGGAGGCTCTGATGAGAGTTCTGGAAAATGGATATACTGTTAAAGATTTAGGGATTGATAGTATCAATACCCTAGCCAATTTGCATAAAAAGTCTTTCACTCGTGGCTGGGGAGCGCATGATTTTGCGTTATTTTTGCAAGACAACACTATGAAAGTGCTTGGTGCATTTTCTAATGGCAATAAAGACCCGAATGCGTTTTTGTTGGTGCGTTGTGCTGCTGATGAAGCCGAAGTTATTTCAATTGCTGTTGGACGCCGTCATCGCCGAAAAGGTGTCGCTGAGGGGATGCTCGATGTGGCGATTGATGCTCTTTATGATAAGGGCATTAAGGAGCTGCATTTAGAAGTTGATGAGACCAACAAGGCCGCTGTTGATCTCTATACACAAGCCGGTTTTGAAATTGTCGGCGAACGCAAAGCTTATTATCAGGGTAAAAAAGGGGAAAAAGCCTCGAGTGCTTTGATGATGCGTTTGGACCTTGATGATGAGTGAGTTTTTCTCAGTTTGAATTTTGTTGCCATTTTTTAAATCTGTTAAAGGGAACTACTCTGACAGTGAATTTCATTTTGTCGTGCCCTTTACCACATAGTTCCGAGCAATCGCCTTGAAAATCACCAAGCTTTTCTGGTTTTAAATTGATGGTATGAATTCTTCCTGGAATAACATCTGCTGATAGAGCAAATTGAGGAACTGACCAAGCATGAATTACATCCATTGATGAAAAAGAAAGATGAATATTTTTACCTAAGGGTAGAATGAGTAATTGATTTTTTTCTGTGTTATTTGCATATGCTCTCTTAGCAAGAGAGATTGGGTTTGAGTTTTTGTCTCTATATTCGAATTGCCATTTCCATTGTTTGCCTGTGATTTTGACGAATAAATCCGGTACAGGTAATTCATTATTATTTGTCAATATATGACAACCTGAACCAGGGAATAGCCAGCAAAGACCAACAAACTTTATTAAGTTATCGAAATTGTTTATCGAGTTTGAAATGCTTTTTGAATGAGATGATTTATGGATTTCTGTTGGGGTGTAGATTACTAAATACAGTATGGTGCAAAGAAGGACTGTAAAAAAAATAGTTCCGAGATATTTTAGCATCAGGACGCTCATTTATTTTTAATATAGCATATGATTGTAATATAACTGGCTCAATTTCATACACAAATATGCTAATTTAAAGCTTGTTACTTTTATTTGTTGCTGGTTGGGTTAGCTCTATAATTTATTCTAATGGGCTTTCAATCTTAAGAAATTTTGTATTTGTTGTGTTGCTAGCTTTACAGGGGGCTCTTATTGCCGTTATAGCTTCTATTAGGGCTTATAGGGGATTGAGCGGATGACAGAGAAGAAAGAGACAAGCGATAAAAGTGCTCTTCAAGGTGGTGAGGAGCTTTCTTCACTTGAAAAGCTATGCGCTGAAAAGAATATGCGTATGACAGATCAGCGCCGGGTTATTGCGCGGGTTTTATCTGAGGCAAATGATCACCCTAGTGTTGAGGATGTTTATTCTCGGGCGCATGAAGTTGATGATCGGATTTCCCTTTCAACTGTATATCGCACTGTTCGGCTGTTTGTTGATGCTGGGATTGTTGAGAGCCATGATTTTGGTGATGGCAAAGCACGATTAGAAACTGTGGCTGAGGAACATCATGACCATTTGATTGACCTAAAAAGCGGCCGGGTGATTGAGTTTAGCAATGAAGAAATTGAAAAACTTCAAGAGCGAGTGGCACGCGAACTTGGATTTAAGCTTGTTGATCACCGCTTAGAGCTTTATGGTGTTCCACTGGATGAAAATGA
>CAXIBI010000026.1:0-24731 GCA_964022305.1 uncultured Hyphomicrobiales bacterium
AAATCAACACTAGCTTTTATTCGGATATATTACATAGATCATTAAAATAAACAATGTTTAATTTAATGATCTAAAATTACTCATAAAAAAACGGGCCCTAGAATGTAGGGCCCGTTTCTAAAACTCTTAGAGGTGATTATAAAAAATTAATCGTCTTTATCTTGAACGATTTCTTCACCAGTTTCCTGGTCAACCACTTTCATTGATAGGCGGACTTTACCGCGATCATCAAAGCCAACAAGCTTCACAAAGATCTCTTGACCTTCTTTCACAACGTCACCCACCGTTTTCGGGCGGAACTCATTTGTCAGTTGTGAGATGTGGACAAGACCATCTTTTGCACCAAAGAAGTTCACGAAGGCACCGAAGTCAACGATTTTAACAACTTTACCTTTGTAGATCGCGCCTTCTTCTGGCTCGTCTGTGATGCTCTTGATCATAGTCAGAGCTTTGTTGATGCTATCTGAATTGCTAGCCGCCACCTTGATGATACCTTCATCATTGATGTCAACTTTCGCGCCAGATTCTTCAACAATTGAGCGAATAACACTACCACCCTGGCCGATCACTTCGCGGATTTTATCCGTTGGGATTGTAATGGTTTCAATGCGTGGTGCATGTTCACCCACTTCATCACGTGAGCTATCAAGAGCTTTGTTCATTTCACCAAGGATATGAAGACGGCCACCTTGAGCTTGGTTCAATGCAACTTCCATAATTTCTCTGGTGATGCCTGTGATCTTGATGTCCATCTGCAAGCTTGTGATACCGTCTTTGGTACCGGCCACTTTAAAGTCCATGTCACCTAAGTGATCTTCATCACCTAGAATGTCAGAAAGAACAGCAAAGTTGTCGCCTTCTTTAATCAAGCCCATTGCGATACCCGCAACTGGTTTTTTCAAAGGAACACCAGCGTCCATTAGTGAGAGAGATGTGCCACATACGGTTGCCATAGAAGATGAACCATTTGATTCAGTGATTTCTGATACAACACGAAGGGTATATGGAAACTCTTCTTTTGTTGGGAGCATTGGGTGGATCGCACGCCAAGCCAATTTACCGTGACCAATTTCGCGGCGACCAGTGAAACCTGTGCGGCCCACTTCACCCACTGAGTATGGTGGGAAGTTATAGTGCAGCAAGAAGCGCTCTTTTGTTGTGCCTTCTAGGCGATCAACAAATTGCTCATCTTCGCCTGTGCCAAGTGTTGCAACAACCATGGCTTGCGTTTCACCACGTGTGAACAGCGCAGAGCCGTGTGTGCGTGGCAAGATGCCAACTTCACTTAGGATCGGGCGAACTGTTTTTGTGTCGCGGCCATCAATGCGAAGGCCTGTTTCTAGAATAGAACCACGAACGATTGAGGCTTCCAGAGACTTGAAAACACCGCCAAGTAGTACAGCTTCTGAGCCATCATCTTCTTCTGGCATCAGCTCTGTCATCACTTCAGATTTAACTTCAGCGATCGCATTTTGACGTGCTGATTTGTCTGCTAAATTATAAGCTGCAATCAGCTTATCTTTTGCAATACGCTCAACGTCTGCCTGGTATTTTGATTTATCAACTTCAACCAAGTCCCATGGATCTTTAGCTGCTTTTTCTGCCAATTTGATGATCGCATCAATAACCGGTGCGCAGGCATCATGACCGAAATTAACGGCCTTGAGCATCACGTCTTCTGACAATTCTTGCGCTTCTGATTCAACCATAAGAACCGCATCAGATGTACCGGCAACAACCAAGTCCAGCTCAGTTTCTTCCATTTGGTCAAGTGTTGGGTTGAGGATATATTCCCCATCAATATAGCCAACACGTGAGCCACCAATTGGGCCCATAAAGGGAACGCCTGAGAGTGTCAGTGCAGCTGATGCTGCTACCATTGCCAATACATCAGGGTCGTTTTCCATATCGTGGGAAAGAACAGTGATGATGACCTGAGTTTCATTTTTAAATCCGTCAACAAATAATGGACGAATTGGACGATCAATAAGCCTTGATACAAGTGTCTCTTTTTCACTTGGGCGGGCTTCACGTTTAAAATAACCGCCAGGGATTTTACCAGCAGCATAAGCTTTTTCTTGATAGTTTACGGTCAATGGGAAGAAATCAATGCCAGGTTTGGCCGATTTAGCTGCAACAACGGTTGCTAGAACTGAAGTTTCTCCGTATTGAGCAAGGACAGAACCGTGCGCTTGGCGAGCAATCCGGCCAGTTTCTAATTTGAGCGTACGACCGCCCCATTCAATTTCTTCTCTGTGTATATCAAACATATATTTTCTCTTCATACGTTTCTGAACAGTCCGCTTGGCTCCCTCATTGAAGCTTTAAGACCTTGTTCAGGTACTAAATGGCCCATCCATTTAGTGTCACCCCATTTTCTTTCATGAGGATTTTTTTCATATAGTGAAAAGTGCGTTTGCTCTTTTCAAAGTTTTCTGTTTTCTAAAAAGAAAGGGGCAAGCTTAGATTTAAGCATGCCCTCTTTCAATTCATACCCATGATATGGAAATCCAATTCGCGGGTGTCATCTTAGCGACGAATACCGAGGCGCTTAATGATATCCTGATAGCGTTCGTCACTTTTGCCTTTCACATAGTCAAGCAAACGACGACGCTGGCTTACCATTTTCAATAGGCCGCGGCGTGAGTGGTTGTCTTTTTTGTGATCTTGGAAGTGTTCAGTTAGGTTTGTAATACGCTCTGTTAGAATGGCGATTTGCACTTCTGGTGAACCTGTATCATCAGGTTTTACTGCGTATTCTTTGATCAATTCTTGCTTACGAGCAGGACTAATCGACATCGTGTTCTCCTTAACATAAATTATAAAATATTAGTGGGGCTATTCACCCAGAACAATGACACGGCTTGGTTTGAACTCACCTTGTGAGACAGACCCTAAAGCCACGACTTCTGATCCGGACATTGCATATGCTGGCCCCTTGATGATTGGAGCATCGCGCCCTTTTATAAGAACCGCTTGCCCTAATCGTACTCTTGACGCGTCATCCTCATTTATGGCCAGCGCCGGGATGTCGTCCAGCGCGGTCTCAATGGGACATAATTGTTCTAACAATACGTCTCGAGCGGCTGCACTATGACTTAACTCTTCAAGTTTTTCCAGTGAAATCGACATATTTTCTGTAAATGGGCCGCTCTTTATTCGTCTTAACCTTGTTACATGGCCTAAACACCCAAGTTCACGGCCAATATCCCGCGCTAAGGCCCTGATATAGGTCCCTTTGCCGCATTTCGCGACCAGAGTCATTTCTTCATCTTCTATATGAGATTTAATCAAAAGATCATCAATTCTGACCTCTCTTGACGCGATTTCAACCTCTTCGCCGCTTCTTGCTAAATCATAGGCCCGTTTGCCATTGATTTTAATTGCTGAATAGGCTGGCGGAGTTTGCAAGATAGTCCCTAAAAATAATGGTAGAACCTCTTCAACTTCTTCCAAGGATGGCCGCTTTAAACTGGTTGAAGTGACCTCACCTTCCAGATCATCTGTGCTGGTCTCTGAGCCCCATTTAACCGTGAACTCATATTCCTTGCCGCCTTCCATCACATAGTTGACCGTCTTAGTCGCTTCTCCCAGAGCTATGGGGAGGATGCCTGTTGCTAAGGGATCTAATGTACCTGCATGACCAGCTTTTTGAGCATTGAAAATACGGCGCACGATCCCCACTGCTTTTGTGGATGTAAGATCAAGCGGTTTGTCGAGGACCAACCAACCATGAATGCGCTCTCCGCGTTTGCGTGCCATTGTTTTACCTGTTTTCTCTCACGGGCTATTCCGCTGCTTCGCTGCGGGCCCTCCGAGGGGCGGCGCTTGCGCCGGACGCCCCTGGCGTCATGTCCCATTGCCCGAAGTGGGCAATGCTCCTTCTTCGTATAGCTTTGTTATAAGCTATGATCTTAATTATCTATTGAAGAATCAGTTTCAGGTTTATCGGCCAGGTCTTGGGCGACTTTTTCTGAATTTAAGACATCTGAAATACGGCCGGATTCATCAAAGGTTTCATCAAGACGAAAGTGAAGCTCTGGCATGTATTTGAGTGTCACACGGCGAGATAATTCACCGCGCAGGAATTTACGGTGACGCGTTAAGGCATCCACCACAATATCCTTATTCTTACCGCCTAGCGGCATGACATAAACGGTTGCCTGACGCATGTCTGGGCTGGTGCGGATTTCTGACACTGTGATGATGACATCTAGCAAATCTTCATCGCGAATATCTATCCGCGTGAAGATTTGAGATAGTTCATGGCGCAGATTTTCAGACACGCGCAACTGACGTTGGCTCGGTCCTTTTTTTCCACGTCTATCGCTATTACCAGAAGACTTAGATGATCCCATTTTCTTCTCGCCTTAAAGCGTACGCTCGATTTTCTCAATGCGGAAGGCTTCGATGATATCGCCTTTTTTCAGATCCTGATAATTTTCAAATGCGGTGCCACATTCCTGGCCAGCAGGCACATCGTTCACTTCATCTTTGAAGCGCTTCAACGTGCTCAGTTTACCTTCATGGATCACAACATCATCACGGATAAGGCGAACACCTGCGCCGCGTTCCATCTTGCCTTCGGTCACGCGGCAACCAGCCACCTTACCGACTTTTGAAATATGGAACACATCTAGGATTTCAGCATTACCGATGAAGTGCTCTTTAATCGTTGGATCAAGGAGGCCAGACATGGCGTCTTTAACTTCATCAACCAGATCATAAATCACAGAATAATATCTGATTTCTAAACCATGTTGTTGCGCTGTTGCACGGGCCTGGATATTAGCGCGCACATTAAAGCCAAAGATGATTGCGTTACTTGCATTGGCAAGTGAGATATCAGATTCGGTGATGCCACCAACGCCGCTATGAATCACACGGGCGACAACTTCATCTGTACCTAGTTTATCAAGCGCTGCAACAATGGCTTCAACTGAGCCTTGTACGTCGCCTTTAATAAGCACAGGGATTTCTTTTACATCAGCTTCGTGAAGCTGGTTCATCATTTGCTCTAGTGTGCGAACAGAACCGGCACCAGCTGCTCTGATGTCACGGCGCTTCTTAATGCGATATTCAGTGATTTCACGGGCTCTTGCTTCATTTTCAACAATGCCGAACTGATCGCCAGCTTCTGGCGCTGTGTTAAAACCAAGCACTTCAACAGGAACTGATGGACCTGCTTCAACAACATTTTCGCCATGATCATTGATCAACGCGCGAACCTTACCCCAAGCCCGGCCAGCCACAATGATCTGACCAATTTTGATGGTGCCTCTTTGTACTAGCATCGTGCCAACAGGACCGCGGCCACGCTCAAGTTGCGCTTCGATGACAATGCCTTCAGCTCTACGATCTGGGTTGGCTTTGAGTTCTAAAATTTCAGCCTGCATGTGAATGGCTTCAAGCAGATTATTTAAACCATCACCCGTTTTAGCAGATACTTCAACTTCAAGAGTTTCACCGCTCATGCTTTCAACGATGACTTCATGTTGTAGAAGATCTGTTCTCACGCGCTGAGGGTTCGCCTCTGGTTTATCCATTTTGTTGATGGCAACGATTAGAGGTACTTCAGCCGCTTTTGCGTGATTGATTGCTTCGATGGTTTGTTGTTTCACACCATCATCAGCTGCGACTACAAGAATAACCAAGTCAGTTACCTTCGCGCCGCGCTCACGCATCGCTGTAAAAGCTTCGTGGCCCGGTGTATCGATAAAGGTGACCTTCCGGTGATCTTCAGTTTCAACCTGATAAGCACCAATATGCTGAGTGATGCCGCCAGCTTCACCGGAGACAACATTGGCCTTGCGAAGGGCATCAAGAAGCGATGTCTTACCATGGTCAACGTGGCCCATGATCGTAACCACAGGTGCCCGTGTTTCTAATTTTTCTTCGTCATCAACTTCAGACGTGTAAAGCCCTTCTTCAACGTCGGCTTCAGAAACACGGCGTGGTGTATGACCAAATTCTTGCACGATGAGTTCAGCTGTATCGCCATCAATCAAATCATTGATTTTGTGCATCTGACCTTGTTGCATCAAATATTTGATCACATCAACACCGCGCTCTGTCATGCGGTTTGCGAGTTCTTGAATGGTAACCGTTTCTGGAATGGTTACTTCACGAACGATTTTCTCGCGTGGTGTCTGTGGTGCTGCTTTATTCTTCTCGCGTTCGCGTTTACGTTTTAATGATGCAAGTGAACGCTCGCGCTGGTTTTCATCCAAAGCGTTCGCAATGGTCAAACGGCCTTTCACCCGGCCTTCACCACGACGGTTGCGTTCAGTTTTGTTTTGTCTTTTCTTAGCTTCATCAGATACAGATACAGGCGTAATCTCACGAGGTTTCACAACTCGTTTAGCGCCAGAAGCTTCAGCTTTCGCATTTGCAGCTTCTAATGCTGTTGGATCAACAACTTTTGGCTCAGATTTGTTACCTTGAAACTTAGCAGTTTTTTTCGCTCCATCTTTCGATTTCTCAGCGGCTTTTTTCTTCTCAGCTTTTTCAGCTTCTTTAGCTTTTAAGGCTTCTTCTTCAGCAATACGTTTTGCTTCGAGCTCTTTTTTAGCCTTTACTGATTCTTGCTCGCGGCGCTCAGCTGCTTCTTTTGCGATGCGCTCTTCTTCATCGCGGCGGCCTTTTGCTTCTTCGAGCACTCTTAAACGTGCTGCTTGCTCTTCGTTTGATAATCCACCTTGAGCAGCTTGCTTTGAACTTGCAGACTTTTTGCCAGCTCGGCCAGTTTCTGGCTTGCCAGCTGTTTTAGGCGCAGCTTTGCTTTCTTTCGCCTTTTCAGCTTTTGGACTAGCAGTTTTTTCAGTTGCTGCACCTGGTTTTGTCAGAGTTCTTTTTTTCTTTTTTTCAACCACGACAGACTTCGACCGACCACCGCTTACATTCTGTCGGACGTGACCGGCATCCACTGTCCGCTTTAGCTTTAAGGTACTGCGGCCAGATTGCTCTGTAGATTTATTGCCAGTTTCTTTTGTTTCGCTCATAGATTCCAAATTTCCTGAATCTGTACTTACAGATTCCGTTTCATTTCTTTATCAACCCACCGCCATTGCAATCAATCAATGGCCTTCATTCCTATTCAGATTAGATAAAATTCAAGGCTTAGAACTTTATCTTATAGTCTTTGTCTTTAATCTTTTTAATCTTCTAACTGCTTTTGCTACCTAAACCCTTAAAAATATTACTCTCATATTTTCAGTCTATCGCAGTTTTTCTTAACTCTTTGCCTTCGTAGTTAATTCTTTATAACTCAATAATTTCTCGGTTGCTTCGATCATCCCAGATGATGCTCCACCCTGTTTTAATCCTGCATGTATGACATTTGCTTGCCCAAAAGCCAAACTTAAATCTTCAGTTTTATAACAGTAACATGGATTTTTGAGGCCGCCTTGTTCTAAAATGCCACTTTGTTCCGATTTTGTTCGAAACTTATAATCCAATTTCTCTGCCGTATCCAGACTTGCTTCACTTGCGTGAAATAAAGCTATTATACTCCCTTTTTCCAGAGCTGCCATGAGTTTTGTGAACCCAAAAATGGCTAAACCTGATTTGTTTGCCAGTTTTAACCACCCTATCGCTGACTTTTCTAGCAAGTCTTCAATCTGCTGATCAATTTCAGAGCTAACCGTTACATCTTTTGCAAAACCACGGTGAAAGGTCTTTCGCTTCACTGCGTCTTGAATTGAACTGCGTTTTGCTGTCACCCACACCCCGCGACCTGGCAATTTTGCCTTAAGGTCCGGAGTGACAACATTATCTGGCGATAATACAAAGCGAATTAATTGCGCTTTGGATAATACGTCTCCAGTAACAGCGCACTTTCTCTCCGGCTCTTTACTCACTCTTTTAGTGCTCCTTCAGGTTGCCCACAAGCAACCGTCGCTGTTGCCTTCCGAGATCGTAGAATATTAACACCCTAATTTGTGCTTCAGTTGCCTCTTTTTGGTGTGCCTTCAGTTGCCTACTAGGCAACCGTCGCTGTTACCTTCAGAAATCGCAGCATTAAAAAACAAAGTTCCTTTTTCCATGGGCATTCAAGTTTCCCACCAGAACCAGCCCTTTTTTGCTTCAGATGCCAAATATCATCCGATATTAATTACTCTTCCTTGTCATCCTTTTCACTGAACATGGCTTCAGCGTCTTCTAGTGGGGTTGTAGCTTCAGCTTCTTCTGCCCCTGCTTCTTCACCTTCTTCTGCTGTTTCAGCTTCTTGCTCTTCAGGTTCGTCTGCTTTCAGGTCTTCTTCGCTGATCCAGCCCGCTTTAACCCGAGCTTGCATGATCATTTCTTCAGCCTGGAATTTGCGCAGATTAAATCCATCTAAGAAGCCTTCATATTTTGTGACTTCGCCATCTTTGCGCTCAGTCCAACCAATGAGGTCATCTGTTGCGCATTCAGCCAATTCTTCCACATTGCGCACTTCATTTTCACCCAAAGCTACAAGCATCTCGATTGAGAGACCTTCAACTTCGCGCAAGTCATCTTTGATGCCTAATTCTTCACAACGTTTTTGAAGTTCAGCTTCTCTTTGTTCGATATGTTCACGCGCACGCGTTTGAATCTCTTCAGCTGTGTCTTCATCAAAACCTTCAATTGAAGAAATTTCAGATGGATCAACAAAGGCAACTTCGTTTACTGAAGTGAAGCCTTCAGAGGCAAGCAATTGAGCGATAAATTCATCCACATCAAGCGCATTCATGAATTTCTCTGTGCGCTCTGCGAATTCTTTTTGGCGCTGCTCTGATTCTTGTTGCTCAGTTAGGATGTCAATTTCCCAGCCTGTAAGCTGTGAAGCTAAGCGAACATTTTGACCGCGGCGACCAATTGCCAAGCTGAGCTGATCATCAGGGACAACTACTTCAATGCGCTCTAAATCTTCATCAAGCACAACTTTAACCACTTCAGCGGGCGCTAGCGCGTTCACGATGAAGGTAGCTGCATCATGTGACCAAGGGATGATATCAATTTTCTCACCTTGCAGTTCATTTACAACCGCTTGCACCCGAGCGCCGCGCATACCAACACAAGCACCCACTGGGTCAATGGCGCTATCTTGGCTGATCACAGCGATTTTAGCGCGGCTGCCTGGGTCACGAGCAACTGATTTAATATTGACGATATTGTCATAAATTTCAGGCACTTCTTGAGCGAATAGCTTGGCCATAAATTCTGGTCGTGTGCGGCTTAGGAAAATTTGCGGGCCTCTTTGCTCGCGGCGCACATCGTAAATATAGGCACGAACACGATCACCATAACGGAAGTTTTCACGTGGTAAGCTTTCATCACGGCGGACAATTGCTTCAGCGCGACCAAGATCAACAACCACATTACCATATTCAACACGCTTCACCGTACCGTTGGCGACTTCACCAATACGATCACGATATTCTTCATATTGACGCTCACGTTCAGCGTCGCGCACTTTTTGGACAATCACTTGCTTGGCGTTTTGAGCAGCGACACGGCCAAAATCCAATGGTGGTAGATCTTCTTCTAAGACTTCACCTAATTGGATGTCTTTTTTCGCGCGTTTAGCCGCTTTTAATGTGATTTCTGTTGCTTCGTTGACAACAGTTTCAACCACCTCAAGTAAGCGCGATAACTTAATCTCACCCGTTACCGGATCAATTTTGGCTTGAATTTCATTTTCACTGCCGTAACGGGATTTTGCTGCCTTTTGGATGGCATCTTCCATCGCTTCAATCACAACTTCACGATTGATCGACTTCTCACGGGCTACTGCTTCTGCAATTTGCAATAGTTCTAACCGATTGGCGCTTACAGCCATTTCTCTCTCCGTCTTTTTCTTAGCGTTCCTTTGATCCTAAAACCGGTACCCACTTTTAGGTGGAACGCTCTTTTGTTTCAGCGTTCCTTTGATCCTAAAACCGGCGTCCACTTTTAGGCGGAACGCAGTATTTGGCAGTGTGATTAATTCATAGAACTAACCATCTTGCTCAGTTTGAGTGCGTTTTTGCGCACTTTTTAATAATTCATCTGTCATAACAAGCTTCGCACTTGCGAGCATTGCCTTGTTGAACCCAAGAGTGACAGGCTCATCGCCCTCGTTCAATCTCACATTCATCAGTAATTCATCATCTTCAAAGCCTTCAATTGTCCCTTTAAATCTTTTACGGCCTTCAATTGCTTGCTTTGTTTCAATTTTAGCTTCAAAGCCTAACCAGCTTTGAAAATCTCTCATTCTCACCAATGGGCGATCAATTCCAGTTGATGAGACTTCCAGGTGATAATTGCCTGGGATTGGGTCATGGCTATCCAAAAAAGGTGAGAGTTCTTTTGAGATAATCTCACAATCTTTCACACCAAATCCGCCGCCAGCTTTATCAGCCATAATTTGCACGGTCATGCCATCGCGACCAGAGACCACAATCCGAACAAGCAAATAGCCAAGATCAGTAATCACAGGCTCTACGAGCGAGGCGATATCGCCTGCGAGGCCTGTTTCCGTTACAAATCTTTTATCCAGATCTTCTGCTTGCATTTTTCTCTCTCACGGCAATTCTATGAGCGAAAGCTCATAGGCCTACGAGGTGCGGCGCTTGCGCCGGGCAGCGATCGCTGCCATGTCCTGACGTCTTATTTGCACTTTGCCTACCCACTTGGCAAAGTGCAAATAAGACGTCACTCCCTCTTCGTACCGAAAGTCATAAACTTCTATTCTTAATGCCCTTCAGATGCCCACATAGCATCCGCAAAAGCAACCGTCGCAATCCTCATTTACTATCTTGCCACTTTAACTTTTCGTTTGATCAAAACAAAAAGAGCGGACCCGAGGACCCACTCTAGCGAGAGATGATCAAATAAGGCATGATCATGAGTTGATAGATATATAGTCCTTTATAGGAAAAATCGCAAGTTTTTTATAGCTCTGAGGGATTTCATGGCACCTTTAAAGCCTATAGCTTCAGCTTTATCAGACGAATTCAAAAGGTTATAGAGAATTATTACCGCCTAACATTCTCAAAATTTGAGATATCGTTAGAATTTTTAGCTCGTACGTTTCACTTTCAAATATGTCGGATAGCGCCCTTCGCGCAGTGCTTTTTGCTCATATCTTGTGCTTGGCCATCCTTCAGGGGGAGTTCGCCAATCTTTAACTGATTGAGGGCTCCAGACAAAATCAGGGCTCTGCTCAATCGCCATTAGGGAGGTGCGGATATAATCCCCTATATCAGACGCGATAATAAAATCTGCGCCTGGTTTTAACACTCTGGCCAAACTTTCCAGCGTTTCAGATGTCACAAAGCGGCGTTTGCGATGGCGTTTTTTGGGCCACGGGTCTGGATAGAGCAAATAGACACGGCTTAAACTTTGAGCTGGCAACCAATTGATTATTTTGCGTGCATCATGATCGAAGATGCGAATGTTTTCGAGATTTTCTTCCTCAATCGCGACCAGCAATTTGGCAATGCCATTTAAAAATGGTTCACAGCCAATGAATTGAACATGTTGGTTTACCTTCGCAGTAGCACTCAGATGCTCGCCGCCTCCAAAACCGATTTCAAGCCATAGCTCAGATTTGTTCTTGCTCAGAAGATCTTCCTCGAAGGGCGTCTCTGGATCTATTTTGAGTTTTGGGAGGAGTGTTTCAACTAAGCTTTGCTGTCTGGCACTTAGTTTTTTGCATTTTTGACGGCCGAATATGTAGCTTTTTTTGTTAGGATCTTCAGCCATAATGCTTGCCAGAGGATGTTTTACCCATCCCACATTTGTGGAATGGGTATTTGTTTTAACTTACTGCTTAACTAACAGCACTTGTTAGTTGGTCAACCAGATCAGTGCGCTCCCATGAGAAGCCACCGTCAGCATCTGGTGTGCGACCAAAGTGGCCATAAGCTGCTGTGCGTTCAAAAATCGGCTTTGTAAGCCCTAAGTGCTCTCTGATGCCGCGCGGGCTTAAGTCCATCACTTCCATCAGTGCTTTTTCAAGCTTGGCTTCATCGACTTTGCCTGTGCCGTGTAAATCAACATAGATTGATAATGGCTTAGAAACACCAATGGCATAAGAAAGCTGCAGTGTACATTTATCAGCCAAATCAGCTGCTACAACATTCTTAGCTAGATACCTTGAAGCATAGGCTGCAGAGCGGTCAACTTTGGTTGAATCTTTACCAGAGAATGCACCACCACCATGCGGTGCTGCACCGCCGTATGTGTCAACAATGATTTTACGGCCTGTAAGACCGGCGTCACCATCTGGCCCGCCAATCACAAAACGGCCTGTAGGGTTTACGTAAAATTCTTCCTCAGGACACATCCAACCTTCAGGCAAGACTTCTTCTACAAAACCACGCACTGTTTCGCGCAATTCCGCTTGGCTCGCACCTTCGCTATGCTGGGTCGAGACAACAACTGATGTCGCACGTACTGGCACACCATTTTCATAGGCCAGCGTGACTTGGCTTTTCGCATCTGGGCCAAATTCTGGGTTTGTGCCATCATGGCGGGCTTTCGCCATGTTTTGCAAAATCTTGTGTGAATAGTGGATCGGTGCTGGCATCAGCACATCTGTTTCGCGGCACGCATAGCCAAACATAATACCTTGGTCGCCAGCGCCTTCATCTTTTTCTTTGTCACCATCAGCATCCACACCTTGTGCGATATCTGCTGATTGCTCGTGAACAAGGCAATCAATACTTGCTGTTTCGTGGTGGAAACCATCTTGTTCATAACCAATTTCTTTAATCGCACGGCGCGCAACTTCAATAAGTTGATCTTTCGAGACGCTACCTGCGCAGCGAACTTCACCGGCTAGAACAACTTTGTTGGTTGTGGTTAGAGTTTCAACAGCAACACGACTATCAGGATCGGCAGCAAGATATGTATCAACAATGGCATCTGAAATGCGATCGCATACTTTATCTGGATGGCCCTCAGAAACAGATTCACTTGTGAATAAATAGCTTTGACGCGTCACGTTTTTACTCCCCATAAATGGCAAAAGGTAAGATTTCGTTGGATATAAATTCTTAGGAGGCCTTTTTGCAGAAAGGGGGGTCTGAGGTCAAGCTATTTCTATAAAATTACTTTGAACTACTCATCTTCGCTAGGTGTGATCTCTTCTGATAAACTTCTGATGAGATCAATTACACGACGACGAACTTGGGGATCTTGGATTTTTACAAAGGCGCGATTTAATTCCAGTCCTTCCCGTGAATTCAGAAATTCCAGAACAAAATCTTGAGATTTAGATTCAGCAAAACCAACTTGCAGTTCTCCAACATGTTCTGTTTCTAAGTCATCAAAAAAGTATGAAATTGGAACCTCAAGAACTTTTGCTAATTGAAACAAACGACTAGCACCAACACGGTTTGCGCCTTTTTCGTATTTTTGAATTTGCTGGAATGTGAGGCCCATCTGTTCGCCAAGTTTTTCCTGGCTTAGACCACTCATCATACGGCGCAAGCGAATGCGGCCACCAACATGGATATCTATTGGATTAGGTTTTCTAGGCTGATTATTTGAATCCATAATCGTATCCATAATATTTCTCCCAATACGGGGCTTTAAGTATAAAATTTCAGCTGTTACGCATTATAATTTGCATGCTGATTTATTATATATGAAATCGAAAATTAGCCCAAATCTGGACTAAACCCTAACGATTTTTTTTATGTTTATTAATGCTTGCTAGTGAATTTTGATCGATTTGTCAAAATTTTCTCTGTACTGATTAGTACTAAAAAGACTAGTAAGATCAAAAGGCTCCACAATTCTTTAGGAAGTATATACTCCGCTAATGCAATGTTTTTAGGCAATTTTACCCTAATTACTGACGGTTTGTTTAGAGAAGACTTTTCTACTACTCTGCCTGCGCCATCGAAAATCGCTGAGATGCCTCCATTGACAGATCTTATCATTGGTAGCCCTGTTTCAACGGATCTTAATCGAACCTGATGTAGATGCTGGTGAGGACCGACTGTATTACCAAACCATCCGTCATTAGAAATATTTAATAGCCACTTAGCACCTGTAGTTATTGTCTTTTCTGAAAGTGGGAAAATCGCTTCATAACAAATCGAGGGTAAAAAGGCCGGCGCCTTTTCTAAATGTACCGGCTTTGGTTCGGGGCCAATTTTAAAACCACCTCTTTCATCCGCGATGGCCTTCAATCCTATTTTTCTGAAAAGTTGGGGAAAAGGTAAGTACTCGCCAAATGGAACCAGATGGTTTTTATCATAATGGTTTGTGATTTCACCCAAATGGTTCACCACAAACAAGCTGTTATACACTTGGTAATTGTTCGTGCCTTTGATGTCCTGATTATTCTCAACGTGAAATGCTCCAGAGATGAGCGTACTGCTTGGCTCAAGCATTTCATCCAGTCTTTTTAAAATGGTCGGCGATCGATTAAGTGCAAAAGGGATTGCAGTTTCCGGCCAGATAATTAAGCGATGCTGAGCTTCAGTTTGATCTAGCGGTGGCAATGTTTCTGTTAGCCCGATCGTTTTTAAAAGCGCGTTTGGACGTTTCTTATAATCGACTTTATCTTTTTGTGAAATATTTGGCTGAACAAGCACCACTTCAATATCATTTAAAAATTTAGTAGACCCGGCTTGTTCAAGTCTATAGGCGCCAAAACCATAAAGTCCTATTAGTACAGAAACTGAAAAGATAAGGGGGCTTACTCCCACCAATGAAACGCCTTTACTCTCATTCGTATGAGGCGCGATCAAAATCGCGGGTGTAGAGAAAATCAATGCTGCAATTGCACTTAAGCCATATAGACCAAAAAGAGTTACGCTCTGCATCAGCTCTAACTGGCCTGTCAAACTGTGACCGATCAAATTCCAAGGGAAGCCTGTTAGAATATGACTGCGCAACCAATCTCCACTGAAGATTGCTATGCTAAATAGCAACAGCCTTTCAGCTCCTTTTGTCCAAAAAAGTGAGGCCAAAGCAAGTGGGATTGCATAAAACAAACCTAAAAACAAAGGAAGTAACGTCACTGCAAAGGGCAAAGCCCAAGCGAACTTTTCTGGCTCGACTAAAAAGGATGAGCCAAGCCAATAGAGAGACACGACGAAATAGCCAAAACCGAATCCCCATGAGAGGAGAAAAACTTGCTTTAATTTTTTTCGTTTTGATGGTGTTTCGCTGTTCGGGCTTTGAGCAAAAAGCAAACCATCTATCAGCCATATAAATAACGGGAATGTTACAAAGAGAATTGGCCAGAGCGCAACTGGTGGCATGGCAAGGGTTGAGAAGACACCTAACAGAAATGAGACTAAAATTTTATTTCTGAATCTGAGCTGGTCCAAAAACTGTTTTAGAGCGGGGGGCTTCCACATAAGGATTTGGCTCCAGATCATTTTAGCAATTTGGTACACTTTATTTTTTTATAGAAATTTTGAGAGTTTTAATTCGCCTTGGATCAGCGCTTAAGACTTCTATCTCTAGTCCGGCTGGATGAGTGACAATTTCTCCGCGCACTGGCACTCTGCCAACGAGAGAGAAGACAAGCCCGCCTAATGTGTCGATATCATCATCGCGTTCTTCATCCTGGAAAAGATCAATATTTATTTTTTCTTCCAAATCTTCAATTGGTGTTCTGGCGGATGCCGTTAGACCCGTTTCTAAACGGCCACTCATTAGGCGGTCATTATGATCATCATGCTCATCTTCAATTTCACCAACAACTTCTTCTACCAAATCCTCGATAGACACCAAACCGTCAGTGCCGCCATATTCATCAACGACTAAAGCCAGGTGAACCCGGGTTGATTGCATTCTAAGCAGCAAATTGACAACAGGCATTGAGGGAGGAACATAAAGAACATCACGTGAGATATTGGCGTCTTTAATCTGCACCATGAAATCTTTAGCAGTCAGCCTGAATTGATCGACCTCTTTTACAAGCGTCGGTGCTTTTATTTCTTCTTTGGTTTCTCTGCCACCAGAGATGACCTTTAGATCAACAGTTGCTTGTTTACTTGAATTGGGGGCATCGCCATTTTCTGCGATCCAGCACAAAAGATCTTTTACGTGCACCATACCAGTTGGATCGTCCAAGGTTTCTCTGTAAACAGGAATGCGTGAATGACCGATCGTTTCAAAATGTGTGAGTAATTCTTTTAGGCTGGCGGTTTCTTCAATCGCTTCGATATCCGCTCTTGGCACCATAACATCTTCAACACGCAAACTTCCAAATCTTAAGATGTTTGCAATCATGACCCGTTCTTGATTGCTGAAACTGTCACTTTGGCCTGTTTCTAGCTCAACAGCTTGCTCTAGCTGATTTCTTAAATTATCGCTATCGCTGTCGGAAAATAATGTTCGCAGCGTTTTTTTCACAAAGTTTGTTAAGTTACTCGACTCTGGTTCATCTGAGTCTTGAGCTACAGAGGCTACTGCCTCGTTACTCTTGTTACTTGGTGCGGTTTCGTCAGTCATTTTATAAAAGTTCGATTTCTATCCATGTTTAATAGCTTGGTTGAGCCTCACAAAGCTAACCTTTCGCTGTAAGGATCTTCCAATCCTAGCTGGTTCATAAGGTTAATTTCAAGTGTTTCCATAGTTTCTGCTTCTTCACACTCTTCGTGATCATAGCCTAAAAGATGTAACACTCCGTGAATCACCAGGTGAGAAATATGGGTTTTTATCTCTTTTTTCTCATTTTCAGCTTCTTTTCTCACATATCCATAGGCCAAAATTGCATCACCAATGTGAACTGGCTCTGCTTCTTCGCCGGGTAAAAGAACATCTGTGGAAGGAAAAGAGAGAATATTTGTTGATTTATCCTTGCCCCGATAAGACTTATTTAAATGCTTAACTGTTTCATCATTACTAAGCACTAGAACAGCAAGACGATGTGGTGATTTCATGGCCACGATATCGGGAGATGCTGTTTTTGCGGGTCGCTGGCTTAGAGCTAGTAAGGCCGCTTTTTTTAAAAACGCAAAATCCGAGCTAATTTCACACCATCTTTGATCTTCTAAAATCAGCTCTATTTCAAGATCATGCCCATCAATAGTCTCAGACCATTCAATTGATTGAGAGGGCTCATTTTGATCTTCAGAGGGTTCCACTAGTTTTTACCTTGCTCTTGGCTATCATAGGCGGCAACGATTTTTGCAACCAAATCACGGCGCACAACGTCCTCGCCTTTAAAGGTGATTTGTTTAATTTCATTCACTTTGCGCAACAAGTAAGACGCATCCATTAAACCCGACTTCTCACCTTTTGGGAGATCAATTTGAGTGGGATCTCCCGTGATGACCATTTTAGACCCTTCACCTAAACGTGTGAGGAACATTTTCATTTGCATGGTCGTACAGTTTTGCGCTTCGTCTAAAATGACAAAACTGTTCGATAAAGTTCGCCCGCGCATGAAAGCTAAAGGTGCGATCTCAATGACGTTATTTTCTATTTCTTTTTCAACCCGTTCTGCGGGCAAGCAATCATACAGCGCATCATAGAGCGGGCGCAAATACGGGTCGACCTTCTCTCGCATGTCGCCTGGGAGAAAGCCTAATCGTTCCCCAGCTTCAACTGCCGGCCGTGAGAGAATAATTCGCTCTACTTTTCCTTGCTCTAACGCAGCAGCTGCAGCGGCAACTGCAATATATGTTTTACCCGTACCAGCAGGGCCAAAAGCGAAGACCAAATCGCTTTGTTCCATCCCTCTTATATATTGGCTTTGGCGCGGCGTTCTTGCGATGATGTGTTTTTTGCGTGTGCGAATTTGAGCCTGACCATTGTCAGATGGTTTTGCATCCTTGCTCTTGTCAGTCTTATTTGAATTTTTTGTCTGCTGTTTTTTGGACTTGTCGTCCAGAGGCTCATACTTTTCTTTTGTGATGGTCTTGCCTTTCTTTTCTGGCTCATCATCGATGCTTAATTCTGCGCTTTCGGCATGTCTTATAGCCCCATCTATATCGCCTGGTGTCAGTTCACTGCCAGTGGCAATGCGACCATATAAATGCTCAAGAATTTCCTCGGCCATGTCACATTGCTCTTTGGAGCCTTCAAGGGTGATGATATTGCCATGGATATAGGCATCAATATTTAGGCGATCTTCAATGATGGCGAGATTGCCATCAAATTCGCCGAGCAAAATTGCGAGCAAACGATTATCTTCAAAGCTAATGGACTGGGTGTAAGCGCTTTTTTTTCTAGTCTTTTTATCAGATCCAGACTTTGTATATGCCCCCAAATGTATGCTCCTTTTTTGACGCTCCTTCGGTTGCCCACATGGCAACCGTCGCTGTTACCTACAGGACTCGGAGCACATAAACTAAAAATGCTGTTTTAGATGCCCACACAGCATCCGCATTTTTTGTTGTGCTTTAGATTGCCTACCAGCAACCGCACTATCCACACCTATGATGATGTATTTATGACAGCTTGCAAGCTATTTAAGGTTGCAGATTCAATGGTTACATCAACCATGTCGCCGATTTTAGCATGTTCGGCTTCAAGATGCACGGATTGAAGGAAGGGGGATCTACCAATCAACTGGCCTTCATTTCTGCCAGTTTTCTCAAGTAAAACAGTCATTTGCGTGCCAACTTTACTTTCATTGAAAGATTTTTGTTGCTCAGTGAGCCGTTTTTGCAATATCGCCAGGCGCTCTTTCTTCACCTCTTCATCAATTTGCTCATCACTCTCAGCCGCTGGTGTGCCAGGGCGTGGGCTATACTTAAATGAATACGCACTGCCATAGCCAATGGTTTCAACCAGATCCATTGTATCCTGGAAGTCTTTGTCCGTTTCACCTGGAAAGCCAACAATGATGTCTGTTGAGAGCGCTAAGTCTGGCTGGGCATCACGAATACGGTTAACCAACTCAATGTAAAAATCGCGCGTATGACGACGGTTCATGTCTTTTAGAATTTTATCTGAGCCAGACTGAAACGGCAGATGCAAATAAGGCATCACCTTTGGGTTACTCTTGTGCGCTTCAATCAGATCATCTTCCATATCTCTTGGGTGGCTGGTGGTGTAGCGCAAGCGCTTAATACCATCGATTTTGCTTAGCTCATCCAACAATCTTGCGAGTGACCAATCTTTGCCGTCCAATCCTTCACCATGATAGCCATTAACATTCTGGCCCAATAGAGTGAGCTCTCTCACCCCTTGATCAACCAGGCGGCCCGCATCATCCAAAATTTGCTTGGCTGAGCGCGAAAATTCACCGCCTCTTGTATAAGGAACCACGCAGAAAGTGCAGAACTTATCACACCCCTCTTGCACAGTGACAAACGAACAAGGCGAACTTGCTGTGATCCCTGGTAATTTGCCGAATTTATCTTCTTCAGGAAATTCAGTTTCAATGATTGGCTTTTTACTTGTTTTGAATTCACCTAGTAGCTCAGGCAAGTTTTGATAAGACTGAGGGCCAACAACCATGTCAACAATGGGCGCACGGCGGATGATTTCTTCACCCTCAGCTTGAGCCACACAACCAGCTACGGCAATAATTGTGTCTTTGCCTTGTTCGCTTCGCTGTTCTTTGTTCTTACGAACCCGGCCTAATTCTGAATATACTTTTTCAGCGGCCTTTTCACGAATATGACAGGTGTTCAAGACAACCATATCAGCATCAGACATATCGTCCGTTTGCTCATAGCCTTCGCCGTCCATCAATTCTGCCATGCGCTCTGAATCATACACATTCATCTGACAGCCATAGCTTTTAATAAATACTTTTTTAGTAGTCATTCTTTCTCTCACGGCAAATTTGTGCCGAAGGCACAAATGCCTCCGAGGGGCGGCGCAAAGCGCCGGACGCCCCTGGCGTCATGTCCCTAAACCTAAAACGGTTTAGCTCCTTCTTCTAAGAAGCTAGATCCGAACTGTTAAAAATAATTAGCCTGTTCTAATGTTAAACAAACCAAACGTCTAGTTATTCTTCCAAGCCCAATTCTTTTCTTTTTTTCTTGGTTAGCTTTTGGATCACCTGATGGTAACTATCCTCAATATAAGAAAACAACTCTTCCTTACTCAAACCCGGCTCATCATGCATTTGGATCCATTTCATGCCTCTTGAGGCCAAATATGGAGCTGGGCGAAGGCCGTCTTGCTCTTTTAGCATTTCATAGGAAATCTCAGAGCACTTAAAAGTTACTCCAGATTTATCACCCTTGTTCCAGCCGCCAATGGCAAAGACCTTGCCCCCTACTTTCCAAACATGGGCATCACCCCATTGCACCACATAGGTCGTTTGAGGAAGCGAGCCGCAGAATTCGTTAAATTCTTCGTAAGTGATCATCACTTAAAACCCCTTACTAGCCGCTCGTCCAACAAGTTGGCCTTCTCTGTCACAAATGAGAATTTCGACCTTAACATCCGTGCCATTTAATTTTTCGTCCACTTGCTCTTTTGCTTTTTCAGCAATAGTCGTGCCGATATCAAGGCTATTTGCTTTGGCTAAATTCAAGATTTCTAATGCCGTGTTTCCAGTTTTTGCTTTTTTAACGAGTTCTTCTGTTGCTCCTAATTCAGCCAACAAGCTCGCTAGCCATCCTTTATCCACTTGTGATCTTTTTGAATGGAGATCCATTTCACCCATTGCCAATTTACTCATTTTCGCAAAGCCGCCAGCGATGGTTATCTGAGGCACGGGGTTCTTTTTTAGATATTTCAACATGCCACCAACGAAGTCACCCATATCGATCATATCTGTTTCATTTAACTCATGGGTTTTCAAGATGAGCTTTTCAGACATGTTGCCAATAGCTGCGCCAATGTGATGTGTGTTCGTTGCTCTGGCCACATCAATGCCCCGGTGGATGGAGTGGATCCAGGCTGAGCAAGAATAGGGGACGACCACTCCTGTTGTTCCTAAGATAGAAAGACCTCCCACAATCCCCAACCGGCCATTCCATGTGTTTTTTGCGATTTTCTCACCGTTCGGTACAGAGATCTCAATCGTGACACCAGCGCTCACTTTATGCTCGTTGGCTAGTTCTTCGATGACTTTTGTCATCAGCTCGCGGGGGACTGGATTAATCGCAGGCTCGCCGGGTGGGATTGGCAGACCTGGTTTAGTGACCATGCCTACACCTGGACCTGCCTTAAAAATTATAGATGAATTTTTACTCCAACTGACGGTCGAAATAATCGTGGCGCCGTGGGTGACATCAGGATCATCGCCGGCGTCTTTAATGATACCAGCACTGGCGCTTTCAGCACTTAACTTCGTATCTGTCACTGCAAAGGTAGGGGTTTGTCCTTTGGGCAATGTGATGGTGACAGCTTTTGGAAACACGCCGGTGATTAAAGCTTTAAACGCAGCTTTGGTCGCAGCGGTCGCGCACGCCCCTGTCGTCCAACCATATTTGAGCTTTTTATCTGTGTTAGTACTATCTGCCAAATTTTGCATCCTGCAACTTAATTGCTTTCACCCAACAGGGCGCGTACATCAATTAAAGTGTCAAATCATACTCTAAGTGGATAAGCGTTTCCACATTCTTAAGACTTATTCGTAATCTCTTGGCGTATATAGCAATTGAGTGTCGCTCGGCCCTTGGATGAGTTTGGTTTTTGATGAGCCGATAATCAACATGGTCCGCATATTAATCATGTCTGTATCTAATTCACCAAGTGTAGTGAAATGAGTTTCCTCACCCTCACGGCCAACATTTTTAGCCAGCAGCAAATGAGTTTCTGGCGCTTTGTGCTCGAGTAGAAGCTCTTTCATACGCACCACCTGATCACGGCGGGTTTTTGACGCCGGGTTATAAATGGCGATGACCATATCTGCTTCAGCTGCGGCGATGAGGCGTTTTTCAATGATCTCAAATGGTTTGCGGATATCAGATAAAGAGATGACCGCAAAATCATGCCCTAATGGCGCACCAGTGATGGAGGCCGCGCCTTGCATGGCTGAGAGGCCTGGCAAAACTGATAAATCAATATTTTGCCAACGTACAGGGTCTTTATCCAGGGCTTCTAAAACTGCACTGGCCATCGCAAAAATACCCGGGTCACCAGAGGAGACAACAACAACATCGCGGCCTTGATTGGCAAGGTCCAGTGCTTCCCTTGACCTTTCTAATTCTACGCGGTTGTCAGATGCTAAGCGTTGCCCGCCAAATTGGGCCGGCACCATGTCGATATAAGTTTTGTAGCCAACTAAGATTTCAGCTCGCTTTAAAGCGTCTTTCACTTCAGGTGTGAGCCATTCTTTTTTCCCCGGTCCAAGACCAATTACCGTTACTCTGCCTGTTGCACGGCCGATGTCATTTATCTTTGCTGGTGATTTTAATTCGATGAAAGAAAAATTTTGTGCGTCATCAACTTTTGTGCGACGGACTATTTCTAATTGATCAGAATTCTCAATCACTCGCACAGGAACGCCAAGTTCTGCCGCGCATTTTTTGGCTGCCAGGATTGGTCCGTTTTCAGAAGTGATAACAGCTGCGATTGAGTGTTTGGAGAAGTTAAGTTCTTTGCAAGCTTTTTCGATATCACTACTTGTGACTTCAGAATTCTCAATCTCAACAAGAACTGATTTTGGATGATAGAGCAGACCGTTTTCGGGAGGTGTTTCTTCAAGGACGCTAATACGCAACTGTATGTCACCGTCTTTAGTAAAGGGAAGCTGACTTTCTTCTAGCCAACCAGCCTCACCTTCTAGCTCAACTGTTGCCCCACCTAATATGTCTGAGGTCACCCGCTTAGCATCTTCAGGGTTTGCAAGGATGTATTCTATAGGCGGGGCTTCGAGTTGCAAAGCATAATGACGAGAACCACTTGCCGTTATAGCTGCAACGCCTGAAGTTAAGAGGCTGATTTCTTTTGCTAATTCATTGGCACCGGTTAAGCCGCCAAGCAAGGGGACAACTATAGCTCCATCATCAGAGATTGAGAGAAGTGGCGGTTCATTACGCTTGCTATTTAACAGAGATGCTAGGCTGCGAATTAAAATACCTGAAGCACAGAGACCTAAAATGGTCGTGCCGCTCGTAAAAAGCTCCGCTAAGTGGGGGCCTGTTTCTTTAAACGTTTTGTCAGCACCCTCGACCCGGCCTTCAAGCCCCCAGATGATAGCATCTTGGTATTTTTGTTGGATTAATCTGGCTGTCTCAATCCCTTTATTATTGAGAAGGACAATTGCTATCTTTTGCATGAGGGCACTCAGGCTTTCATTCTATACTGGCGTTTCGCTTTATACAGGCGTTTCACAGGGGATCACAATGACAGAAAAGTAAGCCACGTCATTTGCGTTCACGTCTCTGACCGGTTTTATATTTTCTTTTTCCATTGTGGCCCGCTCAACATAATAAGCATTATCGAGAAGGTTTGCTTTTTCTAATGCTCTTACCACTTTAGGCAAGGTGCGCCCAAGTTTCATAATCACTGCGCTGCCGCATTGGTTTAACCGCTCGACCAACTCATCTTCGCTCAATGTCGCTGGGAGGATCGAGACCGTATCTTCTCTATGGCAAAGCGGCATGCCTAATTGTACCGGTGCTGCCAAAATAGAAGAAACACCAGGCACAACCGTGATATCATAACGATCACGCAAGCGGGCGTGCCAATACATATATGAGCCGAACACAAAAGGATCACCGGCACAGATGATTGAAACGTTCTTTCCTTGATCTAGGAGTTTTGCGATTTCTTCTGCCGTTTCATCATAGAATTTATTGATAATTGGCAGATAAGAACTCGTATCTGCTACCGGCCCCGCTGTAACAGGATAAATGAGTGGCAAGAGTTCTTGAGTGTCTTTTAAATATGGCTCAACGGTTTTGCGAGCATTGCCACCACTTGCTTTGGCTGAGGGAAAAGCCACCACATCAGATTGCTCTAACAGCTTCACCGCTTTCACAGTGACGAGCTCTGGATCGCCTGGGCCAACGCCAAGGCCAAATAATTTGCCTTTGCTGCTCATTATTCTTTTTCCTTCGCGATCGCGTTTAGTGCTGCCACGGCCATGGCTGAACCGCCTCTGCGTCCATGCACCGTTAGAAAGGGAACGCCGCGTGGGTTTAGGCTTAGTTCTTCTTTTGATTCAGCCGCGCCAATAAAGCCAACGGGGAGCCCTAAAATCGCGGCTGGTTTTGGCCACCCTTCGTCTAATAATTCTAACAATCTAAACAATGCTGTTGGTGCATTGCCGATAATAACAACTGAGCCTTCAATTCTGTCTTTCCATAGATCAAGGGCTGCAGCCGTTCTTGTGTTGCCGATTTCCTTAGCAAGCTCTGGTACAGTTTCATGATGTAAAGTGCATATCACTTCATTATTGGCAGGTAGACGTGACCTGGTGATGCCATTGGCGACCATCATCGCGTCACAAAAAATCGGTGCGCCTGCTTCTAAAGCAGTTCGTCCTTTTTGTAATACATCTTCTGAAAAGCCTACATCTTTGGGCAAGTCCGTAATCCCGACAGCGTGGATCATCCGCACAACAACCTTTTCAAGGTCAGCGGGGATGTTTGAGAGGTCAGATTCAGCTCTGATGGTGGCAAATGAGCGCTTATAAATTTCAGCGCCGTCTTTTATGTAGTCCATTGAAAAGATCTCTGCATAATGGTTCTTTTTGTCTCTGGCGTTGTCAATGTTCACCTCCGGTACTCAAATAGCTCAGTCTATGTTCCGTTCCTCGGTTTCACATTTCCTAGCCAGTGCCAAAAATTCCTCATTATTCAGAGGCCTTTTGAAGTGTCTATCTATAACAAAATTTTAAAACCACCTTATGCAGCGGTGGGCCAGAAAGCGCAAGAGTAAGTTTGATGGAG
>CAXIBI010000027.1:0-22246 GCA_964022305.1 uncultured Hyphomicrobiales bacterium
GCTCATTTCAAAATAATGAATTCAGCACAGTATTAAAGGCCCATATGACACATGGTTTTGAATATTCTGATTGCTGGGTTGATGATGCAAGGCTTGTGGTCTTCAATGCTATTGAAGCGGCGCAAGAAGGCGCTGACATTCACACAAACTGCAAAGTAACAAACATAAAAAGAGACGAGACGGCTTGGCGTATCGCACTCTCATCTGGTGAGGTAGTGTCTGCAAAAGCTGTGATCAACGCAACCGGCCCCTTTGCCAATCAATTTATCAAAGAAGTCGAAAAGTCAGAGATCTTGCGCTCTTTGAGGTTAGTTAGAGGCAGTCATATTGTGGTGCCTAAGCTTTATGATTTAGATCAGTCTTTTATTCTTGAGCAAGATGACGGCCGCATCATTTTTACAATCCCTTATGAGAAATATTTCACCCTTATAGGTACAACAGAAAAACCTCATCAAGGTTCTTTAACAAATGTAAAAATAAGCGACGATGAAATCAGCTATCTCATAGAAGCGGTAAATAAGGATTTCAGAAAAACCGTTAAACGGTCAGATATCTGCTGGACTTTCTCTGGTGTTAGACCGCTTTTTGATAGTGAAGCTGATGCTAGCACTAAGAAAAAAGCAGACCATAAAGTCAGCCGTGATTATGAGCTCGCATTAGACCAAGCCGCTGATTTGCCAATCATTCATATCTATGGAGGGAAGATCACAACCTATCGGAAACTGGCGATCGAAGCGATAGATATGCTCAAGCCATATTTCCCAGGGCTAGGAGAAAGCAGAACAAGTTCTGTGTCATTTGCAGCCTTTGACAGACAAGGCCATGAAGAATGGCTCAAGACTTTCCATGATCAATATGTCCTCATCCCCTTGTCCTTAAGAAACCGTTGGCTACGTCTCTATGGCAAAAGAGCGGATTGGTTTTTAAAAGGCGTTAAATCTAAAAAAGATCTAGGTATAGAATTCGGCGCCGGATTGTTCGAGCGCGAAGTCAGATATCTTATGGTCCATGAATGGGCGAGAACAGCTGATGATGTTCTATGGCGGCGCACAAAATGCGGACTGCACGTTACTAACTCACAACATGTTGCTTTAGAGAAGTGGATGCAAGAGCAAGCCAATAGAGACGATCTCTATCAAATCTAAAGAGGGAGGGGCGAGACGTGAAAAACTATAGCCTCAGTCTAGATCAGGGAACAACCTCAAGCAGGGCTTTGGTGTTTGATAATAATCTGGAAGTCGCTGGCCTTGGACAATTCCCCTTCACGCAAATTTACCCTCAAAGCGGCTGGGTCGAGCATGACCCGAACGAGATTTGGCAAACCACATTAAAAGCGGCAAGAGCGGCAATTGAAGCGGCCCAAATAAACCCAACTGAAATTGCTGCCATTGGCATTACTAATCAAAGAGAAACAACCGTCCTCTGGGAGAAGGAAACTGGCAAGCCTGTTGCCAATGCAATCGTTTGGCAAGATAGACGAACAAGCAGCACTTGCCAGGAGTTAAAAGAACAAGGCAAGGAAAATCTGGTTCGAGAGAAAACGGGCTTACTGCTGGATCCTTACTTTAGCGCAACCAAGCTTAAATGGTTGCTGGACCAAAGTGATAACAATGGAAAAAAATTCAGAGATAAAGCTTCAAAAGGCGAACTTTGTTTTGGCACCATAGATAGCTGGTTGCTTTGGAATTTAACGGGTGGCAAAGACCATAAAACCGATGCCACAAATGCCTCAAGAACCATGCTTTATAATATTGTTGAAGGCAGATGGGATGAAGATCTGCTCGAGCTCTTTAAAATCCCCGAGCAAATCTTACCGCAAGTAATGAACACAATCGATGAGTTCGGACAAACGGATGTCGAAATATTCGGTTCATCAATCCCCATCAAAGCCATCGCAGGCGACCAGCATTCTGCCCTCATTGGTCAAGCCTGCTTTAATAAAGGAGACATAAAGTCCACCTACGGCACTGGGTGTTTTGCCTTGCAAAATATTGGTGAGGAAATCAAGTACTCATCTGCTGGTCTTCTCACTACTCTGGCCTATCAATTAGGCGCCAAACCCACCTATGCCATTGAAGGATCAATTTTCATCGCCGGCGCTGGGGTGCAATGGCTTAGAGATGAGGTCGGGCTAATCAAGGAAGCTCATGAGTGTGATGAACTGGCCAGCGCCTCTAATCAAGATGATCCCGTATGCCTGGTGCCAGCTTTTACTGGCTTAGGCGCCCCCTATTGGCAAGCGGATGTAAGAGGTGCCTTGTTGAACCTAACAAGAGGAACGGGGCGTAAAGAAATAACCCGTGCCACCTTAGAAGCTGTGGGCTTTCAAACAAAAGATTTATTCATAGCAATGTCCGAAGAAGAGGGCAAACCAGGGAATGAGACCTCATCCATACCTAAAACTCTAAAAGTTGATGGGGGGCTTACCAACTCAAATTGGACCATGCAATTTCTGGCCGATATTTTAGATTGCACGGTGGAGGTCAGCAAAACATCAGAAGCAACTGCGCTAGGCGTTGCTTACCTTGCAGGCCATTCAGTAGGTCTTTATGAAGATTTCAAGAACTTCTCTCAAAAATGGCAATATTCTAAACAATTCAAGCCTTTAAAGGGTATGGACTGGAGAAAAGAAAAACTCCAAGTCTGGAAAAAAGCCATAACCACATTAACAGGCACTTCTTAAAACGTGCAGCAGGGAAGCAATGCAATTTCCGCTTGTAAGTCTTTAAAAAGTATGAAACTCAAATCCACCTATTATTAACCGAATCAGCTCAAAGTCTAATCATTCGTTGGGGCAATCACGTATAAGTAAAAAGATTTAAAGCGTATTGAGATAGCAATTACGCGAGCTGAATGCTTTGTGCTTCACCATAGTTTTTTTAAGAGACAAATATCTGGTCGAGCGTTTGAAGTCTGGTTAAGTGTTGAATGGTTTTTTGAGTTCATGTAGTAATGCGTTCCCCCTTTATATGTTTAGGTCTCGCATAGCATAATTTGATCTGGTCACGCGTACATAAAAAATAGAATTTGTAACGCGTAAACTGTAAGAGCGTAACTCCCGTATATGCGTAAAAAGCCTCCTTAAATTTTTAAGGAGGCTTTTTTTTATTTTAAAGATTTAAATAGAGACAATTAAACGGCTTTATCAACCTTGTCTGCATCAGGCTTCGCATCACCTTCTGATGATGAAGCTTTATCTTCCCCCTCATCAGACTTCGCTTCTTTCTTAGGCTTTTCTCCGCCCTTGGCAACACCAACCATGGCCGGGCGTAAAATTCGGCTATCAATTGTAAAACCAGGAGCCACCACTTCCATGATCGTGCCGGCAGCCACTTCAGGGTTAGGAATTTCAAAAAGGGCTTGATGAGAATTCGGGTCAAAAATCTCACCCTTAGGGTCAATTCTCTTAATGCCATGCCGCTCAAGCACATTCGTTAATTCACGCCCGGTCATTTCAACACCTTCAACAAGTGCCTTAAGTGCAGGGTCTTCATCGATGGCACCTTCAGGCACCGCAGAAAGTGTGCGCGCTAAATTATCATCAAGTGTAATAATATCTTTTGCAAAATTGGAAATGGCATATTTAGCCATATCTTGCTTCTCACGCTCTGTCCGGCGGCGTAAATTTTCCATCTCAGCTGCTTGACGAAGCAACTTATCCTTGAGCTCAGCAATTTCAGCAGTCAACTCCTCAATAGGGTCGACCTCAACAGCAGGCTCTTCTACTTCCGAAACATCTTCACTTGTCTCATCTGGTTGCGCATCTTCTTGAGCTGAAGTTTTTTGATCACCAGCCTGATCTAAAGGAGTGTCTTCGGACTTGGTCTCTTTAGACTCTGGTGTTTCATTCGTTTGGGTCACAGGAGTACGCCTCTATAAATTCGGTATATTTTCAGAAAATTGAGGCAAACACACGGCCTCTTTTATCTGACTTAAGATAGTCTATTCAATCTTGTGTTGGATATTGTCTGTTTAGCTAAAAAAATCAAGTCATTTAGACCTTAAATTCTTAAAATTTGGGTATAAGGCCCTAAGTCCTAATCAGGTACAGACCCTAAGAGCTAATTAAGCGGCTCATTAATTTAGCTGTGTAGTCCACCATCGGGATTATTCGGGCATAATTGAGGCGGGTAGGGCCAATAATCCCCATAACCCCAACGATATTACGATCGCTATCTTTAAAAGGCGCTGCCACGATAGACGAGCCAGAGAGGGAAAAGAGCTTATTTTCTGAGCCAATAAAGATACGAACCCCGCTGGCTTCATCCGAAGCACTTAGCAAATTCACGAGCTCATTTTTTGTCTCTAGATCATCAAATAACTTGCGAACCCGCTCTAACTCATCAGCTGCATTAATATCTTCAATCAGTTTAGACCGCCCACGAACAATCAGGCTCTTCTTACCATTATCCTCACCAGACCAAAGCGCAACACCAGATTGAATAAGTTTGGTGGTGAGTTGATCAAGCTCAGCGGCTTGTGTACGCAATTCTTCCTGAATGTATAATTTAGCCTCATCCAAGGTTCGCCCTTGCAAACGAGTGCTAAGGTAATTAGACGCTTCCACCAAAGCTGATTGCGGTAAATCATGGGGGATTTCAATAATCCGGTTTTCAATATTATTATCTTCACCAACAAGAACAACCAGAGCTTTCCCAGCCTCTAACCGGACAAATTCAATTTGCTTGAGGCGTTTTATTTGCTTGTCGGTGAGCACAATCCCAGCACATTGAGATAAACCAGATAAAAGCTCACCGGCCTCTGTGAGCATATCTTCAACTGGTTTATTCTGCACATCATTTGAGATTTGCTTCTCAATTGATTGGCGTTCTTCTTTAGTTAAATCACCAACTTGCAGCAAACCATCCACAAACATACGCAGGCCAATTTCAGTGGGGAGACGCCCAGCCGAAGTATGCGGTTGAACAATAAGTCCCGCTTCTTCCAAATCAGACATAACATTGCGCACAGACGCAGGAGAGAGTGTCATCGGCAAATGGCGGCTAATGTTGCGCGAGCCAACAGGCTCACCCGTTTCTAAAAAACTTTCGACAATTGAGCGAAAGATTTCAACGGAGCGGTCATTCAGGTCTGTTAGATTATGAGGAGGTTGCTTGGCCATACAGTTTTCTAATTAGGGTTTGTTTCAATAATAAATTAATAAGCGGGCCAGGCCCCGTCAATAAAAGACTTAAGTTTTGGGGTTCACGATCCTAAAATTACAGGAGCAATGACAACAAAGAGACTTGTACAATTGATGGACCTGCCATAGGTTAGGGACAAAATTGGGGGGCTTTTGTCCCAAATATAAGAATTTCGAGCGTTCCGCCTAAAAGTGGGTACCGGTTTTAGGAAATTACGGTTGCTGGTGGGCAACGGAAGTATAAAAAGGAACGCCAAAGAGGCTAATGAGGTAAAAATGCGTCCAAGTAAACGTGAAAATGATGAAATGCGCCGTGTATCAATTGAGCGTGCTGTTTCGCTACATGCCGAGGGGTCGTGCATGATTAAATTCGGCAATACTCATGTATTATGCACAGCCTCACTAGAAGAGCGCATTCCCCCCTGGTTGAAAGGCAAGGGCCAAGGCTGGGTCACAGCTGAATATGGCATGTTACCTCGCTCAACATCAGATAGAATGCGCCGTGAAGCCAGTGCTGGCAAACAATCTGGTCGTACACAAGAAATCCAGCGCCTTATCGGCAGGTCTCTGCGTGCTGTTGTTGATTTCAAAGCATTGGGCGAAAGACAAATCTCAATCGATTGTGATGTTATCCAAGCTGATGGCGGCACCAGAACAGCGTCAATCACGGGTGCGTGGGTGGCTTTGCATGATTGCATTGAGTGGATGCGCGCAAGAGACATGGTCTCTGGTGATGTGCTCACCGGCCAGGTGGCTGCAATTTCATGCGGGATTTATAAAGGCCAGGAAGTCTTGGATCTTGATTACCCAGAAGATTCAGATGCTGAGGCAGATGCCAATTTCGTGATGACAGAAAAACAAGGCATCATTGAAATTCAAGGCACAGCCGAAGCTGATCCATTTAGTGAAGAGCAGTTCACAGAACTGATGCGTTTAGCGAAAAAAGGCATCGGTGAATTAGCTAACTTACAGAAATTAACTGTTAGCTAGCGCGGTTACAGGTGGGTCACCTGAAGGCCCTTCAAAGTAGCTTACTCTTGAAGGAGCACTAATGCGACGGTTGCTAGTGGGCAACCGAAGGAGCACTAAGAATGCAATTGCAATCAGGGCAAAAACTCGTTGTTGCCAGTCATAATAAAGGCAAGGTTCGCGAAATAAATGAGCTGCTCGTTCCTTATGGAATGAATGCAGTTTCTGCCGGAGAATTAGGTTTGCCCGAACCTGTTGAAGATGGTGATACTTTTAAAGCCAATGCCATCATCAAAGCGGTGGCGGCCGCCAATGCAGCTGGTATCCCTGCTTTAGCAGATGATTCCGGTCTTGAAGTTCACGGGCTCGAGGGTGCTCCAGGCATATATTCAGCACGCTGGGGTGGTGAAAGCGGTGACTTTAATCTGGCCATGAAGCGTGTGCATGATGAGCTCACCGAAAAAGGTATTTCAGGTGAAGAAGAAAGAACAGCCAATTTCACTTGTGCCTTGGCGCTTGCTTTTCCAGGCGGGGAACAAGAACCTCTTGTGTTTGAAGGCAAAGTCTTTGGCCATTTGGTCTGGCCGATCAGAGGCGAGCTGGGCTTTGGCTATGACCCAATGTTCGTAGCAAAGGGGGAAACTCTCACCTTTGGTGAAATGGATCAAACCCGCAAACATGAAATGTCCCACAGAGCAAACGCTTTTGTCCTCTTTAAAAAGGCCTGTCTTGAAGGAGAATAACAGCGACGTGAATAGAGGGACAGAACAAGTTGGTCCCGATAAGGGGAGGAGTGACAACATTTCAAATCTGTTTGGTGTGTATGTCCACTGGCCCTTTTGTGCTGCCAAATGTCCTTACTGTGATTTCAATTCCCATGTTGCAAAAGAAACCATCGACGAAGCACGGTTTCTAAATGCTTATAAGTCCGAAATTTCATATTGGGCAGACCAACTCGAGCAATCGAACAATAAAAGAGAAATCACGTCCATTTTCTTTGGTGGCGGCACACCTTCATTGATGAGTCCGAGCCTAGTTGGGCGTCTGTTGGATGAGCTCGAAACTCAGTTTGGCTTTGCAAATAATATTGAAATAAGTTTGGAAGCTAATCCGCAAAGTGTGGACGCCACAAACTTTAAAGCGCTGCGAGAAGCTGGTGTTAATCGCTTGTCTATTGGCGTGCAATCTTTTAATGACGCAGACCTAAAAGCACTGGGCCGATTGCATGATGTTAGTGAAGCTAAAAAAGCCATTGAGATCGCACAAAACCATTTTGATCGTTTCTCATTTGATTTGATTTATGGCCGCCCAAAGCAAACATTGAAAGACTGGGAAGCAGAATTAAAAGAAGCTATTTCTTTTGGCACCACACATCTCTCCCTCTATCAGCTCACCATTGAGCCAGACACGCCTTATAAGAAGCTCTATGATGCTGGTAAATTGATCATGCCAGGCGAAGAACTCACGAGTGAGTTTTATGAGCTAACCCAAGAAATATGTAACGCAAATGGACTGCCACAATATGAAGTCTCGAACCATGCAGTCAAAGGTGAAGAGGCTAGACACAACCTGCTTTATTGGCGCTATGGCGATTTTCTCGGAATAGGAGCAGGCGCTCATGGCCGCTTGAGCTTAGGCAAAACACGAATTGCTACAAGCACAGCCAAGATCCCGACAAGTTGGCTGGAAAGCGTTGAAAAAACAGGCGTTGGTATCGCTGAGAGAGAAGACATCTCAAAAGAAACCCAAGCCATAGAAATGATCTTAATGGGAATGAGATTGAAAACAGGCATCTCAGCCTATGAACTTCTTGAGCGAACAGACTATACAATTAACCAAGAAACACTCGAAAAACTACAAGCAGATGAACTCTTGGAAAAAACAGCAATCGGACAAAACTCACTGCAGCTCATCCCAACGGCAAAAGGCACACAATTGCTCAATTATATGAATGCCCAGTTAGTTGAAGGCTTGGTTGAGGTATCTGAAGAGTGACAAAAGAACCGTGATAGAAACAAACATTTGACTATATACGAAGAAGGGAGCGTAGCACGTACATGGCAGCAGGCCTGCCTGGCGTAACGCGGCTGCTTGTTGGCAACCTAAACGCAATTAATAAGCACCGCCCATCAGCGGCAATATAGCCGTAAGAAAAAATATGGATAAATTAAATAAGCCGTCGGTTCGCTTTTCGTAACTCTTCTTATTGTGGGAGCTCGTCATCAGATGTATCGCGAGTTAGTAAATATGCTAGAACCCGTTTGGCTGTGTTTTTTTGCAATTTATCATAGCGCCATAAAATATCTCCGATAAATGCTGTATTCGTATTTGTAATGCGTTTCCTCAATTCTAATAAACTACCAAATGTTGCTTTTTTAAAAGCATTTGCCTTACAAAGAATTGCCAAAGCTGGTATTTCTGCGGTTAACAAACAATGGCGTATATTTGCTTTAGGAAGTCGTGTTATGAGAGAAAGTGCATATATGGTTTCATCTACTTGGTTTAATGTACAATAATGTTTGATGACACGCTCATCCAATTGATTGATCTGGAATAATTTGTTTATCACTTCCAAATTTGCAGCTGTTTCGGCGTCTTTTGTATCGATATCAGAGGATTTTTTTTCTACCGTTTCATCTATTTCCTCGTCGGAAATATGAAGGCCTTTATCAAATGCTTCTGCTTTAATTGTTCTTGAAACACGGGATTTGATAATTTTTAATAAATCTTTCGGAGCATCTTCTCTATTAAAGAGAATTGTATCTAGCCGAATATTGTGTTCAGCGCTTTCGGTTAATTTTTCAAAACCTTGTCTTGAGATATTAGCACCTTTATTCAAAGAGACATTCTCCAAAACGTTCTGATCTCCACGAGAAACCAATACATCAGTGATTTTTATGGAGAGCGTTTCTCGCCCAGATATGGCAAGCAAGTGATCTTGGCTTTTAGTTTCTGCTACTTTAACCAAAAAGTTATCGGAAAGAATCTGTGAAGATTTTAAAATTGGTCTGGCAACATCAATTTCATCCAAAGCAAATTTATGTGTCAGTTTTTGTGGTGGGTTTGTAATATGCGCTAATTTATCTGCTAATTCCGCACGGACAGATGTTTCTAATTCATAGGCCAGCTTATCCATTATCTGTTCAAAATTGTTGAGTTGTTCATCATCTTGAATTTCATTCGTACTAATGAACAGATCCGATATCTTATGTAGTAATTGTTTTCGGCCTTTAGCAGAACTCATGGTCGATAAAGCTTGTAAATTATGAAAAAGTTTCTCTATATCTTTCATCTATAGCCAACTTCCATTTAAAGCTGTGATATTGAAGCTATATCATTGATGTAAAACTGGTTAATATTGCATGAAATGGCGTGTGCTGAATAAAGTTGAAGTAAAGCGGCTTTGGCAACTTGAGAATATGTAATTCGGTTTGTTTTTTCTATGTTTGAGATGTTTTAGACATTGAATAATTAAATGTTTAATTGGGTTGTCATAACCTCAAGCCAATTGGTTTGGATCTTACTAGAACAGTTAATTTATGAGCCTATGGCTGTTCGACAGCCAGCTATGACTGTAGTGCGGTTGCAGAGGGCAATCCAAAGCAATATTAATCTTAATAGCCGTGCGAGAGAAAAGAATAGCCCAGAGAGATAAAAGTAAGATCTAACGAACCGAAGAAGGAGTGACGCCTCTTCGGCGTCGGGACATGACAGCGCGAGCTGTCCGGCGCTTAGCGCGGCCCCCTCGGAGGCCCGAGCAAAGCGAGGAATAGCCGTGAGAGAAAAGCGACGGTTGCTTGTGGGCAATCTGAAGGAGAATTAAAAGTCTCTCCTAAAACGCAGCGCCGCCAAATGTTTTTGGTGATGGTTGAATGATTTTGTTGCTGAATTTTTGCACCTGCAAAATCGCAAAGCGGCGCTCAGAAAGCCCGTTTTGGTTCAAGCGGAATAAACCGTCCACACCAGCAAACCCACCTCTTTGAGT
Source organism: uncultured Hyphomicrobiales bacterium (assembly GCA_964022305.1). Classification (GTDB taxonomy): domain Bacteria; phylum Pseudomonadota; class Alphaproteobacteria; order Rhizobiales; family HXMU1428-3; genus HXMU1428-3. The sequence continues at coordinate 10,098 of CAXIBI010000027.1, forward strand.
AAGGTTCGATAGGGAATAACGCTGCCCTCTTGGTTGGTTCGCCAGAGAGACAGCTAAGCTAACCGCATCATAGGAAAGCGTTGTAATCCGTGTTGGGATAATGCCATAGGTTTGAGTATAGCGTTGTTTAAACTGGTTCCATCCGCGAGGCTCAGCAGCTGGGAACCAGCCACCAACAAGTTGGCTGCTATTGCCAACAGAGGCATAGTCCCAACGAGAGGACCCAAGGATTTGAACCGTTTTGGGGTCAATTTCATAATAAGGAATTAAGGTCGCCAATTGCGGTAAATATTGCTGCCCAGCTGGCATGAAGATGGTATCAGCCTGGCGCTGCTTTAATTGCTCAGCAAATGGCTTGGCTGCTTGTACCAGCCCATTTGGATCTTTTGGATATTTGGCCAAAGCAACGACTTCGCCACCATGTGAGGCCACAGCATTACGAAACGCAATCTCAGCAACCTGACCATATTGGTCTTGTGGCAGATAAGCTGAAAAACGGCGCTTACCTTGGCTCACAGCATAAGAAACAATACTGCTCACATCATGCCCAGCAAGGAAACTCAAGAGAAACACCCCATTGCCAGCAACTGTTTCATCAGATGAAAACGCAATCATTGGCACATTAGCTTGTTGTACAATGGGAGACGCAGCGCGGACAGAGTTGGCAAAAAGAGGGCCTAAAACAATTTCAGCACCTTCGGAAATGGCAGCACTTGCTGCTTGCCTAGCACCAGCAGGCGTCCCTTTTGTGTCTTTGGCGATAAGAACAATGTTCGGATTGTCCGCCTCAAACAAAGCGAGTTCACCAGCCTGTTTAAGCTGCTTAGCAATTTGCGCTGAACGTCCCTCAGCAGAAAGAGGGAGCAAAAGAGCAATCCTAATTTTTTCATCACCAGGCTTAGCCTCTGGTGCATTATTTAAAGCCGTATCGCCAAAATTACCGACGCTGCTAGAGCAAGCACTAAGAGCAAAGATAAGAGCAAAAACACCAAGAAGAGCGGGGAAAACAGAAGAGGTCGCAACACAGCCATTTTGACTGTTTCTTTTCTTTAAAAATGAAAGTTCGAATAAGTTATGAAAAGAAAATCTCACGAGTAAACCTCAGTTTAAGTAATAATTTTAAGAGCGAAGCGCTATTTATTTTACGCGTTCAGTGATCATGTTATTTACGCAAATGCAAAAGAATTTTTTAGATTTACGATCAACATTTATATCTCAAATATCAAGCACATAACGAAATACGCTGCAATTCATCTTAATGACAGCTTTAATCTGAGACTATGACCCTTTAATGGTCAGAAGCCCTTTTTTAATTAAGGCTTTACAGTCTTGATAATGAGCTGAGAAGTTAGATTCGTCAAAAATTCTATGGAATTTTAGGGATGAAAGTTAATTTATCCACCTTTAATTGTAAAACAGGCCCCCAAATTTAGAGTTACTTATTAAGAAAAACTAATAACAAGCTGAAAAAAATAAATATATTTAAATGAATACATGGGGGAGGACTAGTGGACTTATAAGTATGAGCTTGAAGTGATCAGAGAATTCAGCAAGATAGTTTTTAAATAAAAAAGAAAAGAAAGAACAAAGCGGTGACCACACATCAAGAACGTCCAGCTATCCGTGCAAGTGAGGTTTTAACGGAGAGTTTAAGTACCCCTCTACCACCAGCGCTTTACCTCGTGGCAACACCGATAGGCCACTTAGCAGACATTTCATTAAGGGCTCTTGCCATACTCGCAAAAGCGGATTTTATAGCAGCCGAAGATACTCGTCATTCAAGGAAACTACTTCAGCATTTCGGCATCACCACAGAGATGGTCAGCTATCATGATCATAATGGGGCCTCTATGCGTCCAAAAATCATAAAAATGATTGAAGACGGCAAATCCGTTGCACTCATTTCTGATGCTGGCACCCCCCTTATCTCAGATCCAGGCTATAAATTAGCAAGAGAAGTAAGAGACGCTGGTCTTAAAGTTGAAGTCGCCCCAGGCGCCAGCGCGGTCATGGCAGGATTATGTCTCTCAGGCCTTCCAACAGATACATTTACATTCGATGGTTTCCTACCAGCCAAACAAGTTGCCAGAAGCAAACGTCTTGAAACATTGGCAAGAAGTGAAGGCTCTCTTGTTTTTTTTGAAACGGCAAAACGCATTGAAGCGGTTGTAAAAGATGCACTAGCCCAATTAGGCGATCGTGAAGCAACCATATTAAGGGAACTCACAAAACTCCATGAAGAAGCGATTGAGGGCAAGTTAAGTGAACTTTTGGAAATTCTGGGGAGCAGGGAATTAAAAGGAGAGATTGTCTTCATCATAGGCCCACCACTCAAGGCCGCTATAACAGATGAAGATATAACTGAAGCCCTCACCAATCACTTTAAAGAAGGCGCCAGCGTTCGTGATAGTGTGCAAGAAGTGATGAGCGGGTTTAACTTACCTCGCAAACAGGTTTATGATCTTGCACTAAAAGTGAAAAAACAATTAGATGAATAAGGTCAAGAAAAAACAAACCTATCAAAAAGGCCTTAGAGCTGAACTCTTGAGTAAATTATGGCTTTGGGCCTTTGGCTATTCAATCCTTGAACAACGCTATAAAACCCCCGTGGGTGAAATTGATCTCATCGCCAGAAAGGGCAAGCATATCGCTTTCATAGAGATTAAATATCGCCAAACCTTCGAGGAAGCCGCCTATTCCATAACTGACCATCAAAAGAAACGGATCAATAAAGCAGCTCTGCTCTGGTTAGCAAAAGGAGAGCAACCCGGCTTTGATAGTTTGTCATTCGATGTCATTTTAGTTTCACCCTGGAAGTTGCCCCATCATATTAAAAATGCATTTGAAGAGCTTTAAAGAGATCATTTATTCTCAGCTCTTCACAAATTAAAAATAGTGTTTATATCGTTAGGCTCAGGGCCTATTAATTTCTTGGATTTCTGCGCGTGTCTATTTTTTGATGAATGTTTGTGAAATCCGCGCAGAGCATAGCCTGAGCTATGGTCAAGTGGGTTTTGCAAACAGGCGCAAAAAAGAGCCGCGCCCTTAAAGGGGTTCTCAAAAGTGGTCCATCTACTGCAAAAAACAAGCTTACCGGGGGTAAGGTCCTGCTTGCACCTGTTTTTTTAGTATCTAAACCGCTTTTGAGAAACAGAAACCATGAAATTAATAGGTCCTGAGCCTAGAAACAAAACTGAATAAGAAAAAGAGAGTGAGCAGCCATGCCTCTTAAAGTCGCCTTTCAAATGGATGAAATTTCCGGCCTTCATATCGAGGGAGACACAACCTTTGCCATGATGCTCGAAGCTCAAAAAAGAGGCCACGAGCTGTTTTACTACACACCAGACCGTCTAAGTTTATTGGATGGTAAAGTCACGGCAACAGGACACAATGTTGAAGTTAAAGATGTAGTTGGTGATCACTTCAAATTAGGTGAAGAGAAAACGGTCGATCTTTCAAACTATGATGTGGTTCACCTGCGTCAAGATCCACCGTTTGATATGGGCTATATCACAACCACCCATATTTTAGAGCAAATCCACCCAAAGACCTTAGTGGTCAATAACCCAAAAGAAGTTCGAAATGCACCAGAGAAATTCTTCGTGCTCAACTTCCCAGAGCTCACAGCTTCAACACTCATTACACGTGATGAAAAAACCGTTGAAAGCTTCCGCAAAGAGAAAAAAGACATCATCGTAAAACCGCTTTACGGCAATGGCGGCGCTGGGGTTTTTAGAATTAAAGAAGATGATACAAACCTCTCATCTTTGATGGAAATGCTCAAAGAACAATCACCAGAGCCCTTCATAGTTCAGGAATATTTACCAGCGGTGAGAGCAGGCGATAAACGCATTATCCTAATCGATGGTGAACCCGTTGGGGCGATTAACCGCGTACCAGCAGCTAATGAAACCCGCTCCAATATGCATGTAGGCGGCCGGCCAGAGCATATTGATTTAAGTGAGCGTGATAAAGAAATCTGCTCAGCCATTGGCCCGGAGCTAAAGAAACGCGGGCTTATCTTTGTAGGGATTGATGTCATCGGTGATGTGCTCACTGAGATAAATGTGACCTCACCAACAGGTGTTAGAGAAGTACTTAAATTTGGCGGCGCTGATATTGCTGCTCTTTTATGGGATTCTCTTGAAGAGAAAAGAGCGATGAACTAAGCGGTTGCAGGTGGGCAACCTAAGCACAGAAAAGCGGTTGCAGGTGGGCAACTGAAGCACTAAATAGCAGTTAGTTTATGTGGTTGCGACCTAAAATGTTTGCTATTTGAATAACAAAATCTAAGATGCATCTATACGATGAAGGAGCATTGCCCTCTTCGGGCAATGGGACATGGCAGCGCCAGCTGTCCGGCGTGTTGCGCCGCCCCTCGGAGGCTCAAACGCAATAGCGTTTGAAATAGCCGTGAGAGAGAGAATAAGCATTTATTTATAAATGCATCAATGGTTAGAGTTTGAGAGGGAACAATGTTCAAATCAAAAAAGATGATTGCGAATGACATAACTTCAGACGCGAGTGAAATCACCAGAGATCAATCAGAACTTCAAGCCAAAGCAAACACCAAAAGAAGCCGTACAGAATGGACCAGCATAATCCTCTCTTTCGCAGCTCTCTTTTTATCAGCAGTTAGCCTTTATCAAACTGTTTTAAAACAAGCTAATTTAAATCTCTTTGTTCCAGAGACGATCTCCTACACAAGAGATGCCGAAGGCAATCATGAAGTCTTTATTATTCCGCTTACCATAACCAACAGTGGTGCAAGAGACGGTGTTGTCTCAGCCTTAAAATTGGTTGGCACAAATAAAACAACAGGTGAGACCATCACCTTTAAAGCCAGCTATTTTGCCAAAGCTGATTACTTCCTACCTCCTCGTTCAACGGGGCAAACCAAAATTGCCCAAAGACCAAAAGAACCCTTTTCACCAATTCCGGTCTCAGGTTATAGCGCCTATGGCGGAACGATTTTGTTCTACCCCGAACAAAGAAGTAAAAAAACATTTATGCCAGGCGAAGGCGAGTATGACTTCACTTTGACCGTAAATAACAAAGCGTTAGAAGAACCTGGACTGCTGGATGCTTTCTGGAAAAAAGAAAACAAGCCTATTAAATTCACAGCCGTTTCAGGCAAGGTCGCCAATTATTTTCCTGGTTGGATCGTGACAGGAAACACATGGCGTATGTCAGTAAAAGAGTAAGTGAAAAAAATTCGGAGTTTGCCTCTAGCTGAGACAAACTCCGAATAAAAATAGTGCGTAAAGATCGTAGTTAAAATGCCTACTTCACAGTAATCGTAATAACCTCAGAAGTGACCGGCGGGTTATGCGGGATATGATTTCCATCAGCAAGAACAAGTTGCAGTGTGTGCTTGCCTGGCTTCAGCTCAAGAACCGTTTCAGTTTGGCCACCACCAAAATGAATATGCTGCTCATCAGCTGGGATATTATCTTTCACTTCATCAGCACCTTCCTCACCCTTGCCAAGTGCTGGGCGATTAACAAACAAATGATGATGACCTGTATTGGCCTTTTTCACACCAGCCGGCGCAACGCCCATTCCGCTTAAGCCAAAAATAATTTTTACAGGGCTAGAGACAACATCTCCATCCTTCAGATTAACAAAATAGGATTTTGCACCTGCCTTAGAAGGTGTTTGATCTGCAAAGGCACCTTTAGTGAGGCCAAACAGGCTAACTGTAAGAAGTCCAACGATGGCAATAAATTTAAGAATAAATGTATTTTTCATTCACTAAGTCTCCAAATAGAGTTTTTCAAACAAAATGACTATGAATAGCGTTACGGAGCCGCCAATAATGAGAATGCAAATATAGCACGAAATCGAGTGGAGCGAAGTAATATGATCTTATAATGACATAAGATAAAACTGAAAAATTATGAGAACGTAATAAGAAAAATTGATTTATATTCAGTGAGTAAAACTAGTCTTACGGAGACAGAACATTAGGCCAAGCAATTAGCACTCGATCTGATAAATGTGAGATTTAAAAAATAAAGCTCTAGTTCCAATCGAAGCTATAAGTCAGCCCAACCAGACCAGTGAACTGATCTTCAGTCTCGATTACGGGGCTGTCTTCAGCATCACCCAAAAGCTTTGAATATTTCACATTGGCAATCAGTGTCCAGCTTTCAGAAAGTTTCAAATCGCCCCCAAGTGAAACAAACACATCTTTAAAGCCAGCATCCGCATCAAACGCATTGAGATTAGCTGCTGAATTCAGTGATTGAGCTTGAGTGACGCCAAAATAATTCTGGAAATATTCATCATCAGCGTAAGTAGTACCGACTTTAGCCTGAATGTTAATCCGCTCATTAAGCGGGCGCTCAACACCGGCTGTAAAACGGACCTGATAGCCATCTTGGTCACCGGTTACTTGCTGATGATACGACGTGCTAAGCGTAAATTTGCTTGTATCAACATCAAAGCTATAGGCCACAAAGCCACCAACAATGAGCCCTTCATCAACATCACCAAGGCCAACAAGCTTGTCGCCATCATCTTCGTCGCGGCCAAAGCTATAACCAGCCAAAGGCCCAGCAGAGAAACCACCTTGGTTTAAGAGCTTTAAGCGCACATCATCAGCACCGTGGATTTCAATATTTTTGAAAATTGAAAAGGCACCAGAATTAGAAAATTGAGGGATTATGATGGGAAAGCCAACAAGCTCATATTCGTCAGAGCCTTCATATTCCGGCTTGATCAGCGCGGCCCCGCCAATTTTTAGCTTCGAGCCAGATGCCTCTGTTAAATCAGAAGCTTTAAGAGGGGAAACAAAAGCAGAGCCCATAATGAGCGAAGCGAACGAGAGTGAAAAAAGACGCTTAACCAGATGTTTCATGATCCAAGGTACCCCAAAACTAAATAATGCTAAACTCATCTCATCATAAACGTGATTGATGACATAAAGATTAACTATAGGGTTTTGGCCAGCAGGTCATCTAAAATAGTTGTGATCCCGCTCATAAAAATTTGAACTGTGGCTTTCTGGTGGGGTTCCATCTGTTTTGCTGAGACTAAAGCTCTACAAAATAGACTGCCCCGTCTTTTCCCAATCTGCCATGAAGCCTTCTAGGCCTTTGTCTGTAAGGGGGTGTTTCGCAAGCTGCTTGATCACAGAGCCCGGCACAGTCGCCACATCCGCGCCAATCAGTGCACAAGATTTCACATGATTGATGTTACGAATAGACGCGGCCAAAATCTCCGTCTCAAAATCATAATTATCATAAATCTCACGGATTTCTTCAATCAACTCCATGCCATCCTGGCCCATATCATCCAACCGGCCAATAAAAGGCGAGATATAAGTCGCGCCAGCCTTGGCAGCCAAAAGCGCCTGGTTTGCGTTAAAGCAAAGGGTCACATTCACCTCAGCCCCATCATCAGTGAGTACCTTGCACGCCTTAAGGCCATCCATAGTAAGCGGCACTTTAATCGCAACATTGGGAGCGAGACCTCTGAGCACTTCAGCTTCTTTCAGCATGGTTGCACTATCAAGCGCGGTGACTTCAGCACTCACCGGACCTTCAACCACAGAGCAAATCTCTTTAATAACATCAAGGAAGTTTCTACCAGACTTTGCAATAAGAGACGGGTTAGTCGTCACGCCATCAATCAGGCCGGTCTCAGCCAATTCGCCAATTTCTTCAATATCAGCACTGTCGACGAAAAATTTCATAAGTTGTCCCTCGTTTTATGATAAAGCAGTTTTGCTTTGCTGGTAGTTCTCTAAAAAGTCACGAAGTTAGAGAATAAATAGCTGGGGAAAGCCAAATATTTAGTCCCAAAAGCGACATGACCAATGCTTCACTTATATATCTCTTTCCTCAATATCGCCAAATGAGCAGTTCGTCCATTATCTTTTTGAAGAAGAGCCCGAAATAAGTTCCCTATGCTTAAAGGAGTGCCCCCTTGGGAAAGACCGTTCCCATATTATTGCCTGTATTGCTGAACCAAACCTATGACTATCTGGTCAAAGGTGAGGCTGACTTGCTGGCAGACCCTGAACTGGACCAGGACTTGAACCTGAGCCCGGGCGATTTCGTGCGCGTGCCATTCGGGCGGCAAGAGCGCATCGGTGTTGTCTGGCACAAACAAATTGAGCCGATTGACGAACACGGCGTCGTCATATCCAAACCGATCGACCCCGCAAAGCTCAAAGCGGTGATAGATAAAATAGACGTGCCTCCACTGCCCCTAGTCTCCATGAAATTTGCGGAGTGGGTTGCCAATTACACTTTAAGCCCACTTGGCATGGTCTTAAAAATGATGATGAGCGCAAAGCAAGCCTTCCAAGCGCAAAAGCCAAAATTCGGCGTCTCCTTCACCGGCTCAAAACCAGCTAAAATGACACCCGCCCGGCAAAAGGTGTTGGACGTCCTCACCAATGATTTCGTCTGGACGAAATCTAACCTTGCAGATGAAGCTGGCGTTTCCAACGCTGTGATTGACGGCTTGGTCAAAGCAGGCAGTTTGGTGCAGGCCGAGCTTGCCCAAGACACCATGGCAAGGCCCAACCCTAATCATCAAAAACCAGAATTCAAAGCAGAGCAAATTGAAGCTGCCGATAGGTTGCGCGGACTTGGCAAATCCCACGCTTTCCAAGTGGCACTCTTGGATGGTGTCACCGGCTCAGGTAAAACCGAAGTTTATTTTGAAGGGATCGCGGGCGCGTTGGAAGCAGGCCGCCAGGTGTTAGTGCTCTTGCCAGAGATCTCGCTCACCAATCAGTTTTTAGAGCGCTTTAAAACCCGTTTCGGCTGCAAGCCCGCCAGTTGGCACTCATCTATCAGTGAAGGCGAGCGTGCCCGCATCTGGCGCGGCGTCGCCAATGGCGAGGTCAAAGCCGTGATCGGCGCTCGCTCTGCGCTCTTTCTCCCTTATGATGATCTAGGGCTCATCGTTGTCGATGAAGAACATGACGCGGGCTATAAACAAGAAACCAACGTCATGTACCACGCCAGAGATATGGCCGTGGTCAGAGGCTCTATCGGCAAAAGCGGCGTTATCTTAGCCTCAGCTACCCCATCGCTTGAAAGTCTCGTCAATGCAGAGCAGGGCCGCTATGCGCACATTAAGCTGCACACCCGCTTTTATGGTGCCGAGCTGCCGGAGATGACTGCGATCGACATGAAGAACGATCCTCCAGACCGCGGCAAATGGCTGAGCCCTGTACTGATAAACGCAATAAAAGAAACTCTGGCAAAGGGCGAACAAAGCCTGCTCTTTCTCAATCGCCGCGGTTATGCACCACTAACCCTTTGTCGGTCATGCGGATATCGGATCCAATGCCCACAATGCTCCAGTTGGTTGGTGGAACATAAACATAGAGGCACGTTATCCTGCCACCACTGTGGGTTTAAACTTCACAAACCCAAAGCCTGCCCCAAATGCGAAACGGAAGACAGCTTAATCCCCTGCGGCCCAGGTGTAGAGCGCATCTCAGAAGAAGTACGAGAGCTTTTCCCAGAAGCAAACCAGGCGATCCTCTCCTCTGACCTTGTGCCCCATATCGGCGCGCTCAAAGAAATCTTGGAGACCATTCACTCCGGTGAAGCCAACATCATCATCGGTACGCAAATCGTCGCCAAAGGTCACAACTTCCCACTTCTTGCCACGGTCGGCATTGTAGATGGTGATTTGGGGCTGCAAGGCTCCGGCGACCCAAGAGCGGCTGAGCGCACATTTCAACTGCTGCACCAAGTCTCTGGCCGCGCGGGGCGTATGGGCACAGAGGGGAGAGGTTTTGTCCAAACCTACATGCCAGACCATCCGGTGATGGCCGCCATCCTCTCTGGTGATAGAGATGAGTTCGCCATGCGCGAAACCCAGGCACGAGAAATGCTCACCTACCCACCATTCGGGCGACTAGTCGCTTTAATTGTCACGGGAAAAGAAAAACAGATAACAGAGCTTTATGCTAGAGAAGTTGCCAAGCGGGCACCGCGAAGCGACAAAGTCAAAGTCGTCGGCCCTGTCGAAGCCCCTATCGCTGTCATCAGAGGCCGCTACCGTTTTCGCCTGTTAGCCAAAGCCCCGCGCGAAATTGACATCCAACAATATCTCCGCCACTGGCAAGCCGCCCTCCCCAAACCGCAGGGAGACCTAAGGCTAACAGTAGATATCGATCCTTATAATTTTTTGTAAAAGGCAGGGAATTTGCAGGTATTTGTCGTGTTCTAATATTCACTTTGTATGTAAAGCTTTAGTGGTAATCTTACCTTAGGAGAGCATTTCAATGAAGTTAGACCCAAGTAAAATAAAAAAATATAGATCTGAGAAAGCTTTTACCCAGGAAGCTTTAGCCGGGAAAGCTAAATTAAGTGTTCGCACAATTCAAAGGGCAGAAAAAGGCGAGTCATTAAGTTATCAAAATGTTCTGGAAATAGCATCAGCTTTAGAAGTCGATCATAACTCTTTAAAATCTAAAAACAGTAATGTTCAACAATTTCAAGATTATTTGAGCAATCCAAAATCTAATTTAACCTCAATGCCATTGGGAAAACCTCATTATTTCTTTGCTAGAAGATTTGCATTAACATTTCCAGGGCAAAGAGGGATTAGAACTTTTGAAGAGCCAAAAGATTTAGAAAAACGTTTGAAGTTATTTTTTGAAGAACCGTTTTTATTTTCAGATGACCAGCCCATTTGGTATTGGCATGATGGAGATATGCACATTGAAAGGTTCAAAAAAATTGGACCTAGAATTTACTTGATGAATTTGTATGAATTAAAACTAAGAAAAATTTCGACAGTTTATTCTTCCGATCCTCGTAGAATGTTCATTTATGTAGAAACCGAAGCAATGCCTGAAACTGGAGTAAATAAAATTCCTGGTGAAATAATTGAGGCATACGGTGTCTATAAAGATAAGAATGTTTCTTATGAAGAATATATGGATGGTAGTACTGAGACAAATGGCGAAATAATAAATTTTGATGGGACTGAAGAACTAAGATGGAGACCTTTGAGAGATTTTAATTTTTTAATTGCTCCTCGTACTTCGGTAATCAACAATAGAAACTTTGAAGATGAGCTACCCGTAATTCTTGAGGCGATGCTAAATGGAGAAGCGAATATAAACGACATGAAGAAAAAAATAGATAGTTTACCCAAAAGACTGTAAGTGGCTAAGTATATTCTAGTCATCCCGGACTTGATCCGGGATCCACCTTTCCGCAAGGCTCAATCTAACAGGCCATCATTCACCCACTCCTAAAAATACGACCAAAGAAGAAGAGTGATATTGTCGCGCAAAGTTTGTGGGATGTTTTTTAAGTTATCCAACAATTTCTTGAGCAATTTTGAGACACTTTCAAAGAACACTAATGAAAATCTAAAAATGAGGGCGCTCACGAAAAGAGTTTTGAGGTGCCGGTTAATCAACTAAAAATCACTTATCAATCTATAGAAAGTTTAAAAATATTAAATTAAATCAGTACATTGGGTTTGCACGCGAAGAGGTCTGATGAAATGTCGCTCACAACAAAAGTCCCCCTTTCCCCAACTGAAGCAAAGCTGATACAGGCCGTCTAAGAGGGGGAAATTCCTCATAGGCAAGCCGGCAAGCTCCTAAAATCGACCTATCATTCTCTTTTTAAAGCCATTAATTTGCTAATAATTACGAATAATTCGTGCCTGGAGAGTTGCGCATTCAAATTCCGTATGCTAGAGCAAGCCGAACTTTGAATATGACGGGCGGAACAAGCCTGTTTGAAACCAACGCAAAGTTTTTTAAAGAATAATAACCGGCGACACTAAATAACATAAATTTTGGTGTGGGCCCCTTTTGGCGAGGCGAGCATTTCAGTGGCAGGTGAAACCTCTATTGTTGCAGGAATGGCAGGGCGCTATGCAACAGCGCTTTTTGAACTAGCACGCGAAAATAACCAGCTTGATCAGGTCTCTGAAGATCTGAGCAAGTTTAAGGCTATGCTTGAAGAAAGCGCTGATCTGACAAGATTAGTTGAAAGCCCGGTTTTTAGCGCTGAGGTGCAGGGCGATGCCATTGCAGCACTCCTAAAAAAAGCAGACTTTGGACCAATCACTGAAAAGTTTTTCAGTGTCGTAACTGGTAATCGTCGGCTAGATGCAATTAAAGACATAATCAGAGATTTTGGCAAACTTCT
>CAXIBI010000028.1:0-22068 GCA_964022305.1 uncultured Hyphomicrobiales bacterium
CTTCTATTACTATTGGTGCCAAGAATTTCACGCTTTATGACAAAGGTGAACGTGCTTACATTCATTCAAGCTTAGAGAAAAACTTGCTTGCTGCGATGAAAGCTGGTGCCAAGATGGTGATTAAGGGCACGTCTAAGCGCGGCACAAATACGACAGATGTTTACTCGCTCTCTGGTGTGACAGCTGCGCTTAAAGCGACTGTTTCTGCGTGTAACTAATTATATTTTAGAGATTAACTCCCTATAAGGGCTCACTTTAAACTATAAAAGTGAGCTCATTTTATATTTGCATATTGAAAAATGATCAGCCCTTTTGCTGTTTGATAACCTCCCCGCTGCTTTGGGTGACATCTGAAAAACGGCTCAACTGTGCTATAGATATTGTTTCAATAAATCATGAAGACAAATGCCATGACGAATAAAACACCCTTGCTGGGGCTTTCTAAAGAAGAGGTGCAATCTGCTTTTGCTTCCATTGGAGTAAAAGAGAAACAATTGCGCATGCGCTCTAACCAGCTTTGGCATTGGCTTTATCATCGTGGAACAACAGACTTTACTGACATGACTACCATGTCATTAGATCTCCGCCAAAAGCTACATGAAAATTTCACCATTGAACGCCCTGAAATTGTCTCTGAGCAAATTTCAGTTGATGGCACCCGCAAATGGCTTATGGCTCTTAATCCACTAAACGAGCGGGAAAAAGCGCCTGAGGTTGAGTGTGTTTATATCCCTGAAAGTGATCGAGGCACGCTTTGTATCTCTAGCCAAATTGGCTGTACGCTTAATTGCAGCTTTTGCCACACAGGCACCCAGCGCTTGGTGCGCAACTTAACGGCCGGTGAAATTATCGCGCAAATCATGCTTGCTAAAGACCGGATAGGAGACTGGCCGGAAGCAGAGGCAGATGATCAAACAGGCTTGCCAGATAGTGAGCGTAAGATCACAAATATTGTGCTGATGGGCATGGGTGAGCCTCTCTATAATTTTGATAATGTCAAAGCGGCTATGAAATTAGCCATGGATGATGATGGGCTGTCTTTCTCTCGGCGAAAAATCACACTCTCAACTTCTGGCCTTGTACCTGAGATCAAAAAGTGCGGTGATGAGATTAATGTAATGCTAGCGATCTCACTTCATGCGGTTAGAGATGACCTTCGCGATATCTTAGTGCCAATTAATAAGAAATATAAAATCGCTGAATTGCTTGATGCTTGCCGGAATTACCCAGGAGCCTCCAATGCGCGCCGCATTACTTTTGAGTATGTGATGCTGAAGGGCGTGAATGATAGTTTGGCGGATGCGAAAGAGCTTGTGCGCTTGCTGGCTGGGATACCAGCTAAAATCAATCTCATTCCTTTCAATCCCTGGCCTGGCAGCCCTTATGAATGTTCTGATTGGGAGCAAATTGAAGAATTTGCTGAGATTGTGAATAAAGCTGGGTATGCGAGCCCTGTTCGCACCCCTCGCGGGCGAGACATTATGGCTGCGTGTGGGCAGTTGAAATCTTTGAGTGAAAAGTTACGGGCCAGCGATGCTGATTTGAATAAGATCGCCGGTTATGAAGCGCCGCCAACTCCTAAAAAGGTTATCGTGGCTGAGGCTGAAGCTCCGGTTGAGGCTGATTAAGGCACACCTATTCCAACTTATAAGTGAGAGAGACCCCCATGTTTTTTAGACTATTAGGCCGTATCTTCATGGTTGGGTTTGGATTGACGCTCTCAATTCTTTTTAGCTTTATTGTTCTCACCTATTTAGGCGGTTCGCTCTTTACTGAAGATCTTAGCCAGCGCTATGGTTCTGATGTTGTGACTTCTGACATTGAGACGACAATCTTAAATATTATTGGGGCGATTAGCTTTGTTTTCTCGCTTTATCCGGCTCTTTCGATTTTGCCCGCCCTTCTTGTTGCAGTTATTGGAGAGATTGGGCATATTCGCTCCTGGCTGTATTATGTCATCGCTGGTGGGCTCGCGGCCCTTTCAATCCCTCTTTTATATGTGCTGGTGGGAGAGCCCCAAGCTGAGATGCCATCTCAGTCCTTTTTAGCAATTTTTGCCACGGCCGGTTTTGGTGGTGGGCTTCTCTATTGGCTCATTGCAGGGCGGCGAGCTTAATCTCTTTGTCTTCATGTTAATTTCATACTAACTTAATCACCTTTCATTATCTCATTGCTCGAATTCCAACTCTTTGCTAGTAAGTTTTTCGTATTTGCTTTGTCATTTCTGAGATCAGTCAAAGATTTAAGCATGACTTCACTCATTAACTTTCAATAGGTTTCTCTTATGGTCGATAAAAATAAAATCAATAAAGTCGTTTTGGCTTATTCTGGTGGTTTGGATACCTCTATTATTTTGAAATGGCTCCAGACTGAATATGACTGTGAGGTGGTAACCTTCACGGCTGATCTCGGCCAGGGAGAAGAGCTAGAACCTGCACGCCAAAAGGCAGAGCTCTTAGGCATTAAAGAGATCTATATTGAAGATTTGCGCGAAGAATTTGTGCGCGACTATGTTTTCCCGATGTTTAGAGCGAACGCTGTTTATGAAGGAATTTACCTTCTCGGCACTTCGATTGCTCGCCCCCTTATCTCTAAAAGACAAATTGAAATCGCTAACGAGACCGGTGCTGATGCTGTTTGCCATGGGGCAACAGGTAAAGGCAATGATCAGATCCGTTTTGAGCTTAGTTATTATGCGCTGAACCCTGACATTCATGTGATTGCGCCTTGGCGGGAGTGGGATTTAACCTCTCGCACTACATTGATTGATTTTGCCGAAAAGCATCAAATTCCAATTCCAAAAGATAAACGCGGTGAAGCGCCTTATTCAGTTGATGCGAACCTTTTGCATACCTCATCTGAAGGTAAAGTGCTTGAGGACCCGGCTGTTGATGCGCCTGAATATGTGTATCAGCGTACGCAATCTCCTGAAGAGGCACCTGATACACCTGAGCTTATTGAAATTGGATTTGAAAAAGGTGATGCGGTTTCTATTAATGGTGAAAAGCTTAGCCCAGCTGAACTGCTCACTAAACTCAATGAATATGGCCGCGTTCATGGCATTGGCCGTCTTGACTTGGTTGAAAACCGCTTTGTTGGTATGAAGAGCCGCGGGATTTATGAAACGCCTGGTGGCACTATCCTGCTCTCTGCTCACAGAGGGATTGAAAGCATTACACTTGATCGAGGGGCTGCTCATCTTAAAGATGACATTATGCCTCGCTATGCAGAGCTGATCTACAATGGGTTCTGGTTCTCACCAGAGCGGGAAATGCTGCAAGCTCTCATCGATACGTCACAAGAAGCTGTTACTGGCTCTGTGACAGTGAAGCTCTATAAGGGACGTGCTGATGTGGTTGGTCGCACCTCTCCTTATTCGCTTTATAGTGAGGACCTTGTGACCTTTGAAGAAGGCACAGTTGCTTATGACCATCATGATGCGGAAGGCTTCATTAAATTGAATGCTCTTCGCTTGAGAACACTTGGTCGTAGGAGCTCTAAACTGAAATAGGCTTTTAAGATTATAATTCTTTAGGAGATTTTGCAGACATGACACGGCGGACTTTGAAAAAGCAAATTCGTAAATTTGTGGCTGTATTGTTGTTTCTCATCCTCATTGCGGGAGCTGCGAAATTTTCTACTGAGTTTGGTTGTCCGCATAAATGGCTTGAAGGTGTTTACAAGTTCATTATTGATATGTCTTTGCTCATCTTCACCATTGGTGCAGCCTATTTAGCTAATATCTTCCAGCAACGCTCAAATTTCATTACCAACCTCAAAGATGAGTGGCATGAGATTGTACGTGCCAAATCATCGCTGATTGCTTACCTCGATAAGCCGAATAGAAGTGTTGATGATTATTTTCATGCCTTTCAGCATCTCTCGCAATGTATTGATTATATGCGCATTGTTTATTGCAATGTGGGAGAGACGGATAAACTCATTGGTAAATACCCTTATGAACCTTTGCATGATATGCGCCGCTCATTTCAAGATGTTGACCCACGCAAAGGGCAAATCAGCGAAGATGCCTTGGCTTTAGCACGAGCTGACATTTGGGATGCATTTAATGCGCTACGTGAGCGCTTCCTTGAAGAGCTTGACCTTGAGACGCCTGAGCGCCCAATTACAACTGTTGGTGCAAAGCGCAAGAAGAAAGAAGGAGCAGCTTAAAGCTGCTTTTTTGCTTATACGTTGCTTTAAAACCTACTCACTCTGATTGGCCCAACTTGGTATAGGCATCTAGTGCTTTTTGGCGACTTTCTTTTAAGTCGACGATAGCGTGAGGATAGGTCTCTCCTAAGATGACACCTGCTTGATCTAATATTTCTTTTGGTGCTTCAGAAGGATTGTGGATGTATTTGTTTGGCAGAGCTTTTAACTCCGGGACAAATTCACGAATGAATTCGCCCTCTTTATCAAACTTTTCAGACTGAGTGACCGGATTAAAGATCCTGAAATAAGGGGCTGCGTCTGCGCCGGTGCCTGCAACCCATTGCCAACCGCCTGTGTTATTGGCGAGGTCTGCATCAAGGAGTGTATCCCAAAACCAATCTGCGCCAGCTTTCCAATGTTGGCGCAGGTTTTTCACTATGAACGACCCGACAATCATACGCAGACGATTGTGCATCCAGCCAGTTTGCCAGAGCTGGCGCATAGCAGCGTCTATTATGGGATAGCCTGTTTTTCCTCGTTGCCAGGCTTTTAACAGCTCTGGGTTATTTTCCCAAGTGAAGGTTTTGAACTTTTCCTGAAATGGTTCCTCGACCATCTCTGGCCAGTGGGAAAGAAGATGGTAACAAAATTCTCGCCAGCCTAATTCTCTTTGATAAAAGTCAGCGCCCTCTTTGCCATCGGCTGCATGCCATAATTCTCGGATACTGATATTGCCAAATGTGAGATAGGGAGACAGTTTTGAGGTACCAGAAATCGCGGGATAATCGCGCATTTTTTTATAATCAGCCATCGCCTGTGAGGTGAAGATTCTGACCACCTCACTCACATTACTTTCACCTGGTTGCCATCTCTCTTCAAATCCACTAGCCCAATTGGGATTGGTTGGCAGTAGGTTCCAGCTTTCTAAAACTTCAGAGTTAGGAAACTGCTTAGGAGACGGTATTTGCTTTGGGGCTACTATCGGTTTTGAAGGCGGATCTTGCTGTAGGCAAGCGCGCCAAAATGGAGTGAACACTTTATAGGGTGTGTTACTGCCTGTTTTTATGGTGTTTGGCTGAAATAGTAGTTCGCCTTTAAAGCGTTTGCAGTCTATTGATTTTTCTTGGCATAGGTTGGCTATATCATTCTCCACCTCACCCTCGCCAGGCAAAACGGAATGATGGAAATAGATGGCGTTTATTGTCACCTCATTGGTGAGCTCTCTTATTACGTCAACAGCTGGTCCAGAGCGCAGGAGAAGCTCACTGCCTCTTTGTTTTAAACTTGCTTGCAGATCAACTAGGCTCTTATGCAACCACCATTTGGATGCGCTTCCCAGCTTAATTGTTTTAGGAGAGAGTGTGTCGAGGATATAAAGCGGTAAGATCACTCCGTCATTTTCTTTGGCGTGTTTTAAAGCTTTGATGAGCGGGGTATGATCCGATAGGCGCAGGTCTCTTCGAAACCATATGAGTGTGATGGGTTGTGACTTTTGCACCATTCAGATTACCCTACTCACTATCTTACGACAAACCATTGGCCGTCAATTTTTGACCAATACTGCCCTGTTAAAATGACTTTGCCGCCATTCCCGTATCTAAAATAAACACGGATTGGCGCAAGGCCATCTTTATTGGTAACACGCACCACTTTCCCATCAGCAAAGGGCATGATGATTAATTTGCCCAATGGCTCTGTTTCACCTTTGATGATGATTTCTGCTCGATATTGTCTTCGCTCTAAACCTTCTCTGCCGGTGAGTTGTTCCATGTCTGTGAAAAGCGGTTTTTCAATTTCTCGGATTTTCTTGATGTTTTTGTCTTTAAAAGCACGGTGCAATTTCTTAATCGCGGCTTTGATTTCACTTTCATCGTGAAACTCGGTTTTGCCTTTTTGCCAGCTCCAATCAGGGAGTTCTTTCGCCATTATAAAAGTGGTGATTGAGTTGGCCGCTTCTGATCCTTCTGCCCCTATTGTTATTTCCTTAAGAATGGGAGCCCCAGCTTTAGGCTGTTTTTCTAATTCAAGTTTCAAATTCTGATTTTCGTTTTGAACGGATTTATATTTTGAAATTTGAAGTTTATTTTCGCCGTTCATCAACCACGGTGTGAGGGAGATTACGCTTGTTCTTTTTTCTGAGCCTAATTTGAAATTGGCGATAGGGATGCCGTTTAGACTAACAGAGCCAGTGCTATTTTGCCCTTCTATATGAAGGTTATGAAGAGGGAAAGAATTGGGTCTTTGATCATTGGGATCTTTTGGCTTCATGTAAACACTAAAGGCGGCCACCAGCGAGAACGGTATGACCACCCATAAAAAGCGTTTTACATCAAATTTCTTATCTATTTTGACCATTTGAAAAAGTTATCGTGATTTGCACGAAAATCAAAGGATCTTGTTTTGGTGATTAACACCCCTGATTTTAATTCTCAGGTAATGGAGGTGGCAACATTTCAACCTTGTCTTCTAATTGCTTATAGGCTGAGTTTAGCCCCTTATAACTTGTGTCTAGATAATCCAAGATTTCATGAAAGTTTTTCAGCTGTCTTTGATAAGCCGCTTCGATTTCTTCACCATCAGCATCCTTATCAACCCCTAAGACTTGGTGCGGATCAGTGCGCAGGAAATTTTTCAGCTTACTTGGCAGGCTTTCTTCTTCAGGAACTTGAACAGGACGCATTGAGCGAACACTATCTTTAGATACAAAGTGGAGTTCATTGTCATATGTGACAAGTTCAATAAACTGATTGAGCCCATTTAATATTACCCCAAGACCGCCTTCAACAGGCACTTCCACACGACCTTTCATGAGGCTGCCATCATCCATTACCAATTCTACAAGGATTTTAGCTTTCTTTGGCTGATCATAGTGTGATGTTAATTCAAACATGATGTGCACTTTGCTTTCCGTTTCACGATGAAACAATAAATTATATTTAGCTCTTTCATTGCACCTTTCTTGCCAAGTACTTTCTCTCTCAGCTTAAAATTCTCTCTTAGTCTCCGTTTGCTAAAATGAAGGCCTAAACATCACAAAACATGCATAAATTGCCATTAATTCATCTTATTCTCGGGTAAATTGACCTTAAAGTTGCTTTTTAGGTGGTGTTTTCTCCCATTTCATGTTACCTCGCGCTTTCCTCATATATGCCATTTTAGGACAATTATTTTTTAGGTGTATATGTTGGCTCTCATTAAAACATGTGTCATGCGCTAAAAACCCTCGTCATCAGGACAACTCACCTGAACAAGGCATCAGGATATGAACATGTTTGATGTTTTTAAGAGATAGCTAATTTTTAGAAAGAGGTCGGGTCAATGGACTTGCGCAATATCGCTATTATCGCACACGTGGATCATGGCAAAACATCACTTATCGATGTGTTATTAAAACAATCCGGTGCTTTTCGTGAAAACCAAAAGGTTGAAGAACGGGCGATGGACTCAAATGATTTGGAGCGTGAACGCGGCATTACTATTCTAGCCAAAGTGACGTCGATCATTTGGAAAGACACACGGATTAATATTGTCGACACACCAGGTCACGCTGACTTTGGCGGTGAAGTTGAACGTATTTTGAATATGGTGGATGGCGTTATTGTTTTGGTTGATGCGGCTGAAGGGCCAATGCCACAAACGAAATTTGTTGTCTCGAAAGCTTTGAAACTTGGCCTTAATCCAATTGTTGCGATTAATAAAATCGATAAGCCTGAAGAGCGTCATGGTGAAGTGGTTGATGAGGTTTTTGATCTCTTTGCAAACTTAGACGCCAATGAAGAGCAGCTCGATTTTCCTATTCTTTATGGATCAGCGAAACAAGGCTGGATGGCGAATGAGCCTGATGGCCCTAAAGATAATATGGAACCCTTGTTTGATCTGGTCACTAAATATGTGCCGGCTCCTAAAAAACAAGAAGGACCTTTCTCTATGTTGGTGACGACCATTGGCTCTGATCCGTTTCTTGGGCGCATTCTAACTGGCCGGATTACTTCTGGTACGGTCACGCCTAATCAATCTATTCATGCGCTCTCAGCTGATGGCTCAATTGCTGAAAAGGGACGGATTTCTAAAGTTCTTGCATTCCAAGGGCTTGATCGTGTGCCAGTTGATAGTGCCAGTGCTGGTGACATTGTCTCCATTGCCGGTATGACAACGGCCACTGTTGCCGACACATTATGTGACCCTGAAGTGACAACACCGATTGCAGCAGACCCGGTTGATCCGCCGACCCTTTCTATGACCTTTAGAATTAATGATGGTCCTTTTGCAGGACAAGAAGGCTCAAAGGTTCAGAGCCGGGTTATTCGTGACCGCTTGTTGCAAGAAGCTGAGGGTAACATTGCGCTTAAAATCACTCTTAATGATCAAGACCGTGATAGTTTTGAAGTGGCCGGCCGAGGCGAGTTACTTCTCTCTATCCTTATTGAAACAATGCGACGTGAAGGGTTTGAGCTTACTGTGTCTCGCCCGAAAGTTGTTTATCAAACTATTGACGGTGTGCGCCATGAACCAATTGAAGAAGTCACCATTGATGTTGATGAAGAACATTCTGGCGTCGTTGTGCAGAAACTATCAGAGCGCAAAGGTGATCTACTCGATATGCGCTCATCAGGTGGCGGCCGCCAACGCCTTGTGATGCGCGTGCCAACACGCGGGCTGATTGGTTATCACTCTGAACTTTTATCTGATACACGCGGCACGGCTATTATGAACCGTGTGTTCCATGATTTTGAACCTCATAAGGGGAAAATCCAAGGGCGTCATACAGGTGTGCTGATTTCCAACAATATGGGTGATGCTGTTGCATTTGCTTTGATGAATTTGGAAGAACGTGGCCCGTTGATGATTGGTCATGGCGTGAAGGTTTATGAAGGTATGATTGTCGGTGAGCACACACGCGGCAATGACCTTGAAGTGAATGTGATTAAGGGTAAGAAGCTGACCAATGTTCGTGCTGCAGGTAAGGATGATGCCACGACGCTAACTACCCCGATGCAAATGACACTTGAGAAAGCGCTCTCTTATATTAATGATGATGAGTTGGTGGAAATTACGCCTGAGAATATCAGATTACGTAAGAAACACCTTGACCCGAATGAGCGTAAAAAGGCGGCGAAACTAGCTGAAGCCGTTTAAAGTTTTTATGTAATCTAAAAAAGAGCCATTCGATTGAATGGCTCTTTTTTTGTTTAATTTAAGATCGTTTATTCTGTTCTTTTTAAAGGGAGGAGTGTAAATTATTAGTCAGAACCGCGTGTGTCTTTTACGCATTTCTTTCTAGAACTATCCCAAATATAACCATCTCTTTTCAGGCATTGAGCTTTTGTGAGTTTTTTCTCTAAAATGACTGATTGAGACGGAGTTACATTAAATTGGGTCTCAAATGTTTTTGCTGTAGCTTGCATTGCTCCCATAGCTGTCATTACGCCAAGAGACAAACCTAAAACCGCAGATTTAATCATTTTGCTTCCTTTCCAGAAATTGTGCTGAGTTTTATATGCTGCTAGAGCTTAGAATTCCCAGGCGTGTTTTTAAAATGATATTGTTGTGAGCGGTTTGTGAACTCTGTTGTGGTTTTCTTCGTCGGTAATATTTGCTCAAATGCTTCTTTTAATGCGGGCGCCTTAAACTGAAAACCGGTTTCGATTATCTTATTATTATCAACATGTTGACTAGCAAGAAGCAGTTCTTTGGCAAAATCGCCTAAGGCTAATTTTAAGAGTGAAGCTGGCATGCGAACTATTGAAGGCCGGTTCAAGCTTACTCCTAACATTTTTGTGAACTCTTCATTGCGCACTGGATGAGGGGCTACAGCATTGACAGCACCAGATAATCCTTCAGTTTTTAAACAATGCACAATTAAACGAACCAGATCATCTCTGGTGATCCAACTCATCCAGTGCTTGCCATCTCCAATTGGTCCACCGCCGCCATATTCAAAAGGAACGAGTAAATTCGCTAAAATTCCGCCCTCCGTGCCTAAGACCAGACCGATCCTTAAATTAACGGTGCGGCACTTAAACTCTTTTAAACGGTTGTTCTTTTCTTCAACTCTTTGGCAGACCTCATGAGTAAAACATGGCTTTGGCGCACTTGTTTCTTTGAGCGTTTCATCACCTCTTAGTCCGTACCATCCAATGGCTGAAGCAGCGATGACAGTTTTAGGAGGTACGTAAAGCCTGTGGCATAATCCATATATTTCATCGGCAATCTGTTCTCTTGATTGTAGAATTTTTTGTTTTTTGGCTTTTGTCCAAAGGCCTGTGGCCAAGGGTTCACCTGCTAAGTTGATAACCGCATCTATCGGATCATCATCTTTGATTTGGTCGAGGCTCGTAATTATTTTTATAGGTGCTCCTAAATGAGCTGCCTTTTCTGGATTACGTGTATAGACAATGAGGGAATGACCATTTTCAATCAGTGCTCTGCTCAGTCGCCTTCCAATAAACCCGGTTGCACCTGTGATGAGGATGTGTTGCTTTGGCTTGAGGTTGCTAGCTAGCTCATTTGCTGGTGCCTTGATAAAACGCTCCAACCTTACGGCTGCGAAATAATCTCGCAGGCCAAAAAGAAATACACCTATTGCTGCAATGGTTAAAGCAATTGAGCCTATTCCATAATTAATATAACTATAGTCTGTCGCTTTTTCAGATAAGCTCCATAATTCTGGTAAGAGTAAAATTAAAATCGCCCCATAATTTAACGCCAGCAATGTATGCAAGACACGCTCGGTTGCTGGTAATTTCCGGCTTAAATCTTCTTCAACAAAGTCCCATAATGTGATGAGGACTTCTGCAACGATAAATAATATTGCTACACTAGCCCAAAATCCGTATGGGATCCCCCATGCAAAGGCGCCAAAAAGGCCAGCATAAATAAAATTTCGAGCGGCATGGAGTTTTAACTCTTGTTTTGCTGAGGGGGCCCAAGCTAATTTTTCTGTAAATTCATGATGGAGTAAGGTGTCACTCCCACCCATGAGTATTTGCAAAAAAACTGCAAACCAAAGTAGTTCATTTGTCATTGTTCTACCTCCTGATATATGGCTGTTTGAAAGATCAATTCCCCCCAAAAACGATGTGTTATGCTAAGTGTGAAACGAAAGCGTTTTGGGCCGAGTGCTTTATGGCTGACGCATAAACGGCCTGGTGTTAAACTTGAGGGAATTTTAAGTCTCATGTTCCCTAGCTTGATGAAATAATGATTTGAGACAAAGTTCAGCCTGTCATTATGTGCTTCTAATGTCAGGCTCATTCCGATGGTTTTTGTGATCATTTCTTCAAGGCCGGTAACTCCTTCAAACACTTTGATAGATTGGATCACTTGAGGAACGTTATTTTCTCTTGGATAAATACGTGTCCAAATTTGTGCATTTCTTTCGCGGCACTCTCTTACAATAACCGTTGAAGGCCCTCTGACATTTCGAACATCTGGTAAGGGTTTGCCTATTAGCCAGCATAAGTTTGATAAGAGCCGGCCTAACTTAGAAAATCGTGTTTCTAATAATCGCCCCTGATAAATGATGACTTTTCTATTTTGGGTCCATTTTAAAAATCTATCTTGAATTGACTTTGGAAGCGTTCCCCACTTATCTCCTACAAGTATGGGGTACCTCAATGTTTTTCCGACCGTGGTTTTTAATGCAGGAGATGCTTTCACTATGGGAGCCTGCTTTGTTGCAACACGTCTCTCACAAGTTTTTTCAGTGCTTAATAACATTCGGCACCCCCATTCCTAAATATTCCGTAATTTCTGTATTAAGAGAAATTGCGAAGTAAAAAATATCACTCTCTACGCCCAGTGTTCTCATCATTCATTACTCGGCTAACATTCATTAGATAATTGATTTTTAGTAGGTTTTTAATCGTCATTTATAATGCCCTTACTTTTTAGAGCTGCCTAATTTTACAAAATTCATAATGGTCTTTCCCATTTTCATCATTGCAAACATTTTATTTTTAGGCACCGATGCCATTTCCATGTACCAGGTATCCATGGTGACCAAGAATTCCAACATTTCATTTATTCTCTGCTTGGCTATAGGAGAAACTTTTGTATCACCTTCAGCTTCTTTGGCGCACTGGCGCATCATTTCAATGGTTGGATCAATCTCTCTATGTTTTCGCCCCACTGCGATTTTCATCAACATTTCCCAGAGGTCGGCTTCTGCTTCGAAATGATCTCTACGATCGCCCATAACATGGACACGTTTTATCAATTGCCAGGTGAGTAGTTCTTTTAGTGAATTTGATACGTTGGACCGGGCAAGACCTAATTTCTCTGATATCTCTTCAGCAGTTTGTGGTTTTGTACTCACAAACAAAAAAGCATGTATTTGAGCCACAGAGCGGTTAACACCCCAACGTGTGCCCATTTCACCCCAGTGAAGAACAAAGTGCTCAATGGCCTCTGGCAATTGAACTACTGTACTATCTGTATTTTTCGTAATTTCTGTCATGAGAGAAATTTCTCATATTTTTAGACAGAAGTCAAATGACTGATTATGACGACTGTTATTTAAGGTTAATTAATTGAAGGGTCACTCAACAAAGCAAAGCCAATACAATCGTCCTAAAGCTTTGTATGATTTTTACTTAGAAGTATAGTTTGTGAGATGGGGGTCGGATGGTGGGACGTACTGGGATCGAACCAGTGACCCCTACCATGTCAAGGTAGTGCTCTCCCGCTGAGCTAACGTCCCGATCGCTTATGTCTAGGCTATTCTAGTCAAGAGATCAATATTATTTTTGCTGAAAAAACCAGCTATTTCCATAGGGGAAATTGGGGTTATAAGCCCCACCATTATGACAAATAATGCTAGAGGCTTGGCCTGTTATATTAGGCGGCTAGCATGCGGTCTACTTCGTTGACTAAATCACGCAAGTGAAATGGTTTGGAGAGAACTTTTGCATCCGGGGTTGAATTTTCAGCATTCAGAGCTACGGCCGCAAAACCTGTGATAAACATAATTTTTAAGTCGGGATCTACTTCAGCCGCTTTTCTGGCTAATTCAATGCCATCCATCTCTGGCATCACGATGTCTGTAAGGAGAAGAGTGAACGGCTCATCCTTCAAACATTCAAAAGCTTCAATTCCTGTTCCGTATGATTTAACTTCATAGCCAGCTTTACTAAGAGCTTTCGCTAGAAAAATACGCATAGATTCATCGTCTTCTGCAAGCAGTATTTTTTGTTTTTTCTTATCTGATGGCTTGATTTCTGACATTGAACTTTCCCTTAAAGATGTTTTGTTCGCAAATTAAAGTCTATAGCTTCCCTCTTTTTATAGAGCTATAGCTTTCATTTCTTATTCCATTCTTTTTCCATCGTGCATGGTTAATTATAGCTTAACGCGTTTTATTTGACCATGGTTTGATCGCAGCTAGATGGTTTTTTACGTGCATAAATTAAACTTTGATGACTTTAGTCAATCGCTATTTCCTCTGCCATAATCTCATTTTAGAGCTCTCCGCTCTAAAGGCCTTATTGACGCTCTTTATACTGTCATAATTAAATGCTCGATTATGTTTCATATTGCACTCGGCTATATTAGCTGTGGGGAAAGACGCATAGAACGTGCCAAAGAACCAATATCGGTATAATTTACCAAACAAACGTTTCTAATCATTAGTAATAGCGAGAATTGCATATCTGCATGGATGATTTTCAACTTCATTATACTGATCAATTGAAGGTTCCTGGGTTTATTGTTTCAAATCCGGACGAATTCACTGTGCCGTTTGTGTTCAATTCGCCGCATAGTGGACGGCATTACACGCCCTATTTCCTTAATCAATCAAGATTAAGTCCCTTATTATTGCGAAAATCTGAAGATGCTCTGGTTGATTATATCTATGAATTTACGACCAACTTAGGGGCACCTCTGCTTAGTGCAACGTTCCCTCGAGCTTATGTGGATGTAAATAGAGAGCCTTATGAACTAGACCCCAATCTTATCTCATGCCCCCTGCCGTCTCATGCCAATAGCGACAGCGTGCGTGTTGCAGCTGGATTAGGGACCATAGCCCGTGTGGTTGGAACAGGCCTTGAGATTTATCGGCAACAGATCACCTTAGATGAAGCCCTTTGGCGGATTGATCAGCTTTATTATCCCTATCATCAAGCGCTGACTACATTACTGGAAGAGCAAAAGGCTCGTTTCAACAAAGCCATTTTAATTGATTGCCATTCAATGCCATCAAACTCGCATGGGTTCTCCAGTTCATTACGCCCTGATATTGTAATCGGTGACAGATTTGGGCATTCAGCAAATAGCGATATAGTTGCTTATCTTATTAAGCTATTTACAGAGCAAGGTTTTAATGTTGCCTATAACACACCCTATGCAGGTGGTTACATTACCGAGCATTACGGTAATCCTTCAAACTCTATTCATGCCATTCAAGTGGAAATTGATCGCTCTTTATATATGGATGAAGTCCTCGTAGAGCCTCATAGTGGCCTTAGTGAATTAAGCGCTAAACTTGAGATTATTTTTAGCCAATTTGTTCGAGATGTATCTGAAGCTGCTAATCCTTCACGCCAAGCCGCTGAATAAAGCACGTATCATTGTTCAATCGATATAAGATATTGAGAAAAAATTGGCCGCTCTTTATGAACGGCCCAAGTTAAAAGGGAGGAAACGCCCGTACTGGGCATTGCTGAAAATCTCAGCAACGAATGGCATAATGTCAGTGTGATATTCAGCTTTCAAGGTGCCAAAATGCTCTTTACCTAGATGTGTGTTTTCTAGGCAACAATATGTGTAGCATAAATATCGCGCCGCAAGATGCGCCCAAAACAATTATTTTATTTCTTGCTGCGATATACTCAAATAAGGTATTTGCAAGTTAATTAATGGCTTAGGCCAAAATAACGGTGAGGCCATGACGACACTCTCTCTTAAAGAATTAGACGTTTTTCTCTCTTGCGCCCACGAAATGGCTGATCTTTCTGCGCGTGAGATTCTCCCTTTTTTTCGGCAAGAATTCTCAGTTTTGCACAAGGAAGGGAAAGGAATTTATGATCCTGTCACAGATGCTGACAAGAAATCTGAACAAGTGATTCGTAAATTTTTGAGTGAAAATTGGCCTGAACACTCCATTATTGGCGAAGAATTTGGTGAAGATATCAAAGATACGCCTTATTGCTGGATCGTCGACCCTATTGATGGAACGCGGGCATTCGTGCTTGGAAATCCACTTTGGGGAACACTTATAGGTTTGTCTTATCAAGACACGCCTCTCATCGGAATGATGAACCAACCTTTTACTGGCGAACGTTTTTGGGGGTCCCCTCAAGGGGCGTTTGCAAGGTGGGGGGGAGTTGAGCGCCAGCTTCAAACAAGAGATTGCTCTAACCTTAAAGATGCGATCATTACAACGACCTGCCCTGATTTATTCGCCAGCTCTGAAGACCTGGCACGTTTTAA
Source organism: uncultured Hyphomicrobiales bacterium (assembly GCA_964022305.1). GTDB lineage: Bacteria > Pseudomonadota > Alphaproteobacteria > Rhizobiales > HXMU1428-3 > HXMU1428-3. The sequence goes on from CAXIBI010000028.1 coordinate 15,586, forward strand.
TGACTTGAGGTCTCACTGCCGGATGACCCGTTTTGGTGGTGATTGCTATAATTATTGCTTATTGGCCATGGGAACGATTGACCTTATCGTTGAGTCTGGTTTGGCCCCTTATGATATCGCCCCTCTCATCCCTCTTATTGAAGCTGCAGGCGGGCTCATCACAACTTGGGAAGGTGATAGCGCTGCATCTGGTGGGAAGATTATAGCGGCAGGCTCTAAAGAGTTGCACCAAAAAGCTCTAGAGGTTCTTTCTTCTTAGGCCGACCTTTTCAAAGATGATATTGCTTGATCTTCGCCAGGTATGAATGCATCAAAGCCTGCCCAGAATTGATCACGAACACTATCAACCTCTTGCAATATTTCATGGCGGGCATTGGGAATGATAACGTGACTGCCATTTTTCATTCTCTCTGCGAATTCTCTTGTTGCAAAGTTTGAGACAATTCTATCTGATCCCGCTCCTATTAAAAGAATTGAGATTTTTATATTTGCAGAGAATGACGGTTGCATCACCATATTTGTGGAGCGAAGAGCGGCTAATAACCAGGCATAAGTTGGTGAGCCTATAGATAGGTCTGGAGCTGTTTTTAAAATTTCCTTATTTCTTTCAAAACGCTCTTTATCTCTTGTGAGTTTATTTTTAGAAAAGCCTCTTAGATTTAGATTCTCATCAGAACCATGTAACACATAAGATTCGCCCATACCGCACCAACCTGCCAGTGTTGCCGCTACGCTCACAACTTCATGAGGCATGCCGGTTATTTCTCTTGATAATCGGAGCATTGGTGCAGAAAGTACAATGCGCTCAAATTGGCAAAGCCCCATGCCTGCATTGCGAAGCAGGTTATGAGCACCCATAGAATGACCCAAAGCATAATAGGGTTTAGGGCAATCAGGTAAGACAACTTCTGACATAAAATGTTTTAGATCAGTATCATATTGTCCGAAGTCCCAAATATGGCCTTTGTTGGGATTAGATAAATCTCGGCTTGAGCGCCCTTGACCACGCCAATCAAAGGTGGCAACCCAAAAGCCGCGGCGTCTTAAATCGCTCACTGTTTCAAAATATTTCTCTATATATTCTGAACGCCCTTGAACAAGGACCACTGTGCCGCGGACATAATGAGTGGTTGGAGCCCAGCGCGCATAGCGCAGGAATACCCGCTCATCAACTTGGACCTTGCCTGAATGAGCACCTTCAGGGATCGGATTTTTATAAAGACTGACAAGTTCCACTAATTTTGCCCTTGTTAAAATAAACGCAAATGGCTTTAACTCACAAATACTGGGTCTAAGCACCATAAATTATACCCGGTTATTGCGGCAGCTTTGAAGCCTAAAAGTGCACTGCATCCTTGTTTAACACAAAAAACCAGCCTCTTTTTAACAAAGAGGCTGGTCTCTCATCTTTCAGTCAGAGTTTGGGATATGGGGGGCTGTAGTGACTGACCGAAAGATATTCCTAAAATTACATCTGGTTTAGCTACACTCTTTTTAGTTAGCGTACAATTTTTCCGATCCTCGCTTCACTCCGTTCGGATTGTGTTTTCTTGCTAACGCACAATTTTGCCGATCCTCGCTTCACTCCGTTCGGATTGTGCTCTAGTGCCATCCCCAGTACCTTCTCATTGGCTTGCGTCTAATGATATGACCTGTACAAGCGTTTAAGACCAATTTAAACCGACGTCCGTTATAGTTTGTTGCCAATAATTTTATGCGTCTTGGTCCATGCCTTAGGATATGAAAGTCATGCCATCCTCGTTTAATTAATTTGCGGCGGATTTTACGTTTTGGCACACAGTTGTCATGCCAATCTCTTTCATAATTAAAGCGCTTATGTTTGTGATATGGGGCTTTTTCTACATGAGAATGATCTTTTAAATCATATTGCTCTTTATGATTTTTATATCCCTCATTTTCATAGTCCCATTTTTGCCCATCTTTATAATAACGGTGCTTTCCTGTTTTTCTTTCAAATTCATCTAATGTGCGGTCAATATATGATCTGTCTTTTGCTTCGTAATAGTCTAGATCAGCCGCATTAGCGATGGCGCCTGTGAGCATCGTTCCCATCAGAGTGGTGATTGCGATCTTTGAGAATTTGTTCATCTGTACACTCCTGGCTCTTAAAGGATTTTATTGATTTTCTTTTAAGGTTGACCGTTTGGTCTTTTAAAATCTGATGTTTAATTGACTATCTCATAATTTAGCTGAACCAATTTAGAGTGGTTTGTTCAGCCTCGGTTCATCTTCTCTTCCTCTTCGTTTTTTCCTTACAAGCCATCCCATTTTCATGGGATAGCTTTTTGGAGGGGAAGGGCCTGGGGGGCTTAGTAATAATCAAGCGGTTTGGCTTTGATTAATCTTCCAGAGCATTTGTTTACAACCAATTTATATCTTTCGTTATAAGGGTTTCTTGCAAACAATCTCGCGCGGTTAGGTCCTTGATTAATGAGCTCAATATGTCTCCAACCATTATTTCTTAGGCGACGAAAGACTTTGCGTTTTGGCAAACAATGACGATTTGCATATCCATAATTGTTATAGCGACGCGGCTTAGCATAATGGTGATTATGTCCATAAGCTTCTTTGGCTAATAGCTTTAAAGTCTTTTTGAAAAAGCGCTTTAATTTCTTATTCTTCTTTTTCTTCTTGTGGTGGTGCACTCTAGGGGGTGGTGCATAGTGGGGTTTAGCCGCCACTTTTGGTCTCTTATTTGCCTTGCGTTTTTGGCCAGCAGGTTTTTTGGCTGATTTATTCGCGTTTCTTTTCTTGCCTGCTTTGTTTGCTTTGCGGTTTTTTCTTTTCTCAGCTTTTTGAACTGAATTTTTAGGCTTATAACCATCATTATCATTTTTTCTCGCCATAGCATTTGCAGGCAAGAAAAATGTCCCGACTAGAACACATGTCAATACAATCTGTTTATTCATGGGTTTCACTCCAGCTTATTAAGTCGAACTCCCCATCGCTGACTGGATGGCGTTTTGTTTCATTAAAGCCTTTATAAAATTTCATGACTGAACGGAGTTGGAACTCACCGTTCAGATTCCGTTCATTTTTTACTGATTTCCCCTTGAAAGACGGTTTTTTCAACCCAAATTAAGTATATGCACGCCTCTTTTGGGTGCATTTCGCTGTTTTTGTTTTTATTTGAAGAGTTTAGATAAAGACTAAAAACAGCCTTTCAACCATGTCGCTTATTTGAAAGGATATGATATGCAACATTTAGATTTTACCCCCCTGTACAAGTCAACTGTTGGGTTTGACCATCTATTTAACCTGCTGGACAATACAGGTCATGTCGAGAAAACAGCCACGACTTATCCTCCCTATAACATCCAGAAATTTGATGAAAACAGCTATCGGATCTCTATGGCTGTCGCTGGATTTACGGATGAAGAAATTGACATAGAAATAAAAGAACAATCGCTGCAAGTTGTAGGTGATAAGACACCGCGCGAAGATGTAGAATATCTGCATCAAGGTATTGCTAACCGCGCCTTTAAACGTCACTTCCAACTGGCGGACCATGTGGAAGTGACAGGTGCGAAGTTAGAAAACGGCTTACTGCACATCGATTTAAAACGAGAAATTCCTGAAAAGATGAAAGCTCGTAAAATTGCGATTGAGAGACAAAATGCTCCGAAGACCATTCAAGCTGAGTAAATTTATGAATGGTTCATGAAAAAGCCCCTCTTAGGTTTTTCCTAAGAGGGGCTTTTTATTTTAGTTAAATCAATAACTTACCATTTTGAATGATGGTGTTTTCTGTGGCCATAGTAACCATAACCACACCAGCCGATACGTTTACGGCCCATGATTTCACCCCAGCGGTTGATACGTAGCTTAAAGCGTTTGCCGCGCTTACATACTTTAGCTTTATATACTGGCAAATAACGATCTACGAAATGGATTTTATAAAAGCCGCGATGACGCAATTTTTTACGAATGATATGAAGCGGGATGCCTGGGTTCCAAACATAGCCTGGTCCATGATAGTGCTTCTTATAGCCACCTGGATGAGCAGATGCGCTTTGGACGCTAGCAAAAAGAGCAACGCCGATTACTGCTGCCATTGCAAAGATTTTCTTGAACATTATTTCGCTCCTAAGTTCTTAAATTTGAGATGTTTCTCTCGATTGAATTTCAAGTAGTGTCTTTTTTCTTAACTGTTGGACTGACTATAAAATTTTCAACCTGAACTTAGTTCGAATTGCTTGTTCATCTTCCTTTCATGTTTGCATGGCTGCGCTTAAACCACTGATATTAAAGACCTAACACCTCTTTAAAAAAGCGTTCTTCTTCACTTAACACCTTCATAACAGTCTCTGACTGGCGAAATCCATGACCTTCATTTTCAAATAAATGAAGCTCGGTTTTCACGCCTTTTGCTTTTAACTTCTCATAGACCTCGATTGGTTGTGAGGGGGGGACGACTTTGTCCTGGCGCCCCTGGAAGAAAATCACAGGTGCGTTTAGATCATCTAAGAGGCATGTAACCGATCTCTCTTTTAATATGTCTTTTGCGTTTGTTTCGTCTGTTCCAGTAAGGCCATAAGTGTAGCCATATTCAAATTTGTGGGTGATCTCTAAAAGCTGACCAAGATCTGTTACAGGATAGTTGCTTGAGCCGCATTTAAAGAGGTCTGATTTTATCAAAGCCATTAGGCAAGTGTAGCCCCCTGCACTTCCTCCCATAACGATGAGTTTTTCAGGGTCGGCTAGTTTTTCCTCTATGAGATATTCACCTGCACTTATAACATCATGAACATCAGCGATGCCCCAATTGGCGTTTAATCTTTCACGATAGTCTTTGCCGTAACCGCTTGACCCTGAATAGTCGATGTCGAAAACCGCATAGCCTCGGTTGGTCCAATATTGAGTTTTCATCTTTAGGCCACGGTCAGCCATGGCTGTTGGTCCGCCATGGATGGTCACTATAGCTGGTGGTAGTTCATCGATACCACCTCTTAGCTTTGCATGAGTTGGTGGATAATAAAGGCCATAAACTTCACCGTGTTTACCCTTAAACTTTTTAAGTTCTCCTGATGAAATATGTTCTTCATCAATATCTAAGGCACATCCCTGTTGAATGATCTCAATTTCACCGGTTTCTATGTCGATGGTTCCAATGGATGGCGGTGCATTTTTTGTTGTGATGATCGCTGCACACTTATTGCCAATAAACTGAGGGGTTTCGATTGAAAGAGCTAAGGTATTGATATTACGACCGGATCCACTTTCATCTAGAATGCGCAACTCACATTTCCCTTCCTCAAAGGCTGAGATGAGACATATGTTGGTTTGTGAAAGAGCAAAGCTTCCCATACCAAAAACCCATTGGGCTCGAAAAGCATCTGCTGTGCTCTTCTGGCCTTCTATCAGATCGGTTGAATTGCCGGCAAGTGAGCTGAATTTATAAAGTTGCCCAAAACCTGTCTTATCTGAAATGAAATAAAGATTGTTTGATTTATCCCAGCTGGGTTGGAAACAAGCAGATCCATCACCACCGGCGATCAATGTTGGAGACAAGCGGGGCTCATCCAGAGGGCTCACCATGAGTTCAGCTGCCTCCCATGGCATGTGAGGCAAGTTCCATTGTAGCCAGGCTATTTGCTTATGATCCGAGCTGATGGTTGGGCTTGCATAAAAGTCAGCCGCATCATCCATGATGGAGATACCACCAAACTCATAACCTGAGAGACCAATATTGACCAAACTGTTGGAGGGGAGTTTTTCACCGCTTCTATGTTCTTCAGCAACAGCGATAAGGCGGTCTCTGGCGTGATCATAAACAAGGTCTGCAAAGCGAAAATTATCTGCTTTGGTAATTTGCTCTGGTTCATTGCCTTCACTGAAGTAGTAGATTTGCTGATCTTTCTCATTTACAAAATAGATTTTGCCATCAGCAACACAAAATTCACCGCCACCATATTCATGCACCCTTGATCGTGCTGAATAGCCTTTTGGTAAGAGTTCTTTTAGTCCGTCATCAGGATCCCAGCGCATAAGACATCCACGCCCCTTTTCCTGCGACCTTTGTTCACACCAATAAAGGTAATGCCCAGTACTTTGCAACGCGCCGAACCGAAGGGCTTTTGTCACCACTTTTTCAGCTGTTATTGCTGCATTCCATAGTCCAAGAGTTTGGATTTCTTTGTTTTTTTCACCCATGAACCACCAGCCCCCTAAGTTGTTTTTATGAGAATCACTAAAAGACAAACACTGTTTTACCCTTAAATTCCCTCTCTTTGCAAACCACAAACTTTAGAACTATGGCTGATATTGAATTGTCATAAATGGTCTATATTTATCCATTTTGGGGTGTTTTAATGCCAAATTAAAGCAATTTGACGTAATTTTACTAAAGTTTCACAAGGGAACTTGTCACTTGGCGAGAAATCTGGCATTTTAGCCGAGCAATAGGTCAGCTATGCTGTCCTTTGCATAAGGTAGTGATGAGTTCTTTTTAGGTGCCCGGAT
>CAXIBI010000029.1:0-21778 GCA_964022305.1 uncultured Hyphomicrobiales bacterium
CTCATAAAGCGCTAAAGAATTCTCCAAAGTTGTACGATCATCTTTTTCTCCAGCGATTAAAAAAATCGGGGCCTTAATGTGAGAGATATATTTAAGAGGAGAAATCTCTTCAACCCGAACCCCTAATTGAATCTGCGTCTGCCACAAAAGCAAAGGAGTAAAAACAGCACCCAACTCACCAAATCTGATACGAACTCTATTCTCAGCTGCCCCAGAAAGTGTTGAGAAAACAGCTTCTAAAATATAAGCATCCGCCTGCACTTTGCTTGACGCAAAAACAGCTGAAGCTCCCCCTAAAGACACACCAATTAAACCCACCTTTTTTCCTGGCCACTGCTCACGAGTAAATCTGATTGCAGCTTCAGCACTTAAAGCTTCTAAAAGTCCAAAAGTAATCTGCTCACCCTGACTTTCACCATGTGCTTGCAAATCTATCATTAAAACTGAAAAACCTTGGGTATAGAGCATTCGGGCTCGGTCAATCATGGAGAGCCGATTAGAGCGTATCCCATGAATGAGTATAAGAGCCCCTTTATCAGGTTGCCCTTCGGCTACCCAAGCCGCAACATCTCTTCCCCTCTCATCAGCAAAAGTCAGAGATTTAAATGAATCTTGTTCTATTGAAAAATAAGATTTAGCGGCCCCAATAACTTCAGGAGCTGGCCGCGCTAAATACCTTCCCGCACTATATAGCACCGTTACTAGCCCGATAGAACCAATAATACCAACTAGAACCAGATATTTTATTCTATGAAACATCAGACTAACATTCTTTCCATCGAGCACATGAAATAAATACATACGTTTATGAAAGAATTTAGGTAAGTGAAAGGTATAAAATAAGGAATGAAATATCTAAATCCAACCTGGCTTAGCCAGTGGTGCCGCTGGGGAGAATTGAACTCCCGGCCTCACCATTACCAATGGTGCGCTCTACCACTGAGCTACAGCGGCTGAAAAAGCCTCAAATTGCTTAAAAGCATTAAAATTTAAAGGTTTTTGATCAGATTTCGGGACACTGCCACAGCTCAAAAAATCTTTCAAGCCCTGAAAAGCGCTATTCTTTTGAAAAGACACTTAACAAAAGGCACTTCCTCAGCGTATAACCAAAAAATCAAATCGTGATAAAGTAACTTTAAAACAACTTCACACCTTAAAAAAGATGACAAACAAGAGTAAAAATGCAAACGATCGGGAAGATCGTTTAAAAAACAACTTGAGAGCTAACTTACAAAAACGCAAATCCCAAAGCCGCGCGCGCAAAACAGAACAAACCCCAAAAGAAGATACTAAAGACAATAAATAATAGCCCAAGACTTTAAGGCTCAAGACAAACACCATGGCAGGTGCTTTGGGAATGGTGTATTGCAGTTGTGAATAGCCAATTGAAAGTCTGTAGAATTAAAGAAATCTAGTTTTTTATAACTACGATTTCTGAAGGCAACAACGACGGTTGCTTAGGCCGGTTTCTGGTAGGAAATCTGAAGGCCCACTTAAATGGCCGGTTTCTGGTGGGAAACCTGAAGGCCCACTTAAAAGAGCAACTGAAGGAGCATATAAAAATGGATAAAATTGAAATCACCGGAGGCAATCAGCTCAATGGTCAAATTCAAATCAGCGGCGCAAAAAATGCAGCCCTACCATTGATGATCACCAGTCTGCTCACTCCAGATACGCTCACTCTAAAAAACGTCCCGAACTTAAGAGACGTCAATCAGCTCAAAAAAATCTTAGGCAATCATGGCACTGACCTCACGGTTGAAGGCAAGCGCGCCAATGGCAACAAATACGCTGGTGAAACCTACCACCTCACTGCAAGAGATATAGTGGATACAACCGCTCCTTATGAAATGGTCTCAACCATGCGTGCTAGTTTTTGGGTCTTAGGCCCAATCTTAGCCAGATGCCATGAAGCCAAAGTCTCGCTCCCAGGCGGCTGCGCCATCGGCACGCGCCCAGTAGATCTTCACTTAGCTGGCCTAGAAGCCCTTGGCGCTCAAATCGAGCTAGAAGATGGCTATGTCATCGCCAAAGCACCTGGTGGCTTAAAAGGTGGCCATGTCCGTTTCCCTAAAGTCTCTGTTGGCGCAACGATTAATGTCCTGATGGCGGCAACCCTTGCCAAAGGCGAGACCATTATTGAAAACGCTGCCACTGAACCTGAAATTGGCGACGTAGCAAACTGCCTTGTTAAGATGGGCGCCAAGATTGAAGGCATCGGCCGCAAAACCATTCACATTCAAGGCGTTGAAAATTTAGAAGGCGCCGTTCATAATGTCCTACCAGATCGCATTGAAACAGGTACCTTTATGATGGCCGTTGCCGCAACTGGCGGCGAAGTCGAGCTCTTAGGCGCGGTGCCAGAAACCTTAACCGCTGCCATTGAAGTTTTAAAAGAAGCTGGAGTTTCAATCACTGAAACTCCAAAGGGACTATTAGTGAAGCGCGAAGGCGATACCATCAAGCCTGTTCATATCGAAACTCAACCGCACCCAGGCTTCCCTACAGATTTGCAAGCGCAACTCATGGGATTAATGACCATAGCAGATGGCCGCTCTGTAATTAGAGAAACGATTTTTGAAAACCGCTTCATGCACGTACAAGAACTCGCACGCCTTGGCGCCAACATCAGCCTCAATGGTGATACCGCCATTGTAGAAGGTGTGAAAGAACTTCGCGGTGCCCCTGTGATGGCAACAGACCTTCGTGCCTCTGTCTCTCTCGTTATCGCAGGTCTTGTTGCCCAGGGCGTTACAACAGTAAACAGAGTTTATCATCTTGATCGCGGTTTTGAGCGCATTGAAGAAAAACTCGGCAATTGCGGAGCTCAAATCAATCGTGTTAGTGAATAGTCTTCGATTGATCAAAGATCTTGTAAAAACATAGAAAGTTGTAAAACAACCTTATGTCAGAGCCATCAAAACCTTTAAAACTTGTGGCCTTAGATAAAGAAGACCTGGAAGTGATCTCAGCTCATTGCCAGGATGCTGTTTTGCGCCTAGATGATATTGGTTATGTACAAAAAAGCCGCCGTTTTGTTCTTATGCTCAATCGTTTTGATTGGGAAACAGCTTTAAAAACCGGCAAAGATCATCAATTAAGACGCCGGCGCGCAGCTCTCAGATTTGAATGCGTTAATCACGCAGAGCACAGTAACTTGAAGTCAAAAAAGAAAGATCACGCTTTAAAGTTACTCGCCATTAAATTTGAAGAACAACAAGCCCCTTCAGGTGTTTTATCGCTTATTTTTTCTGGTGACTGTGAAATTAAATTATCTGTAGAATGCATTGAAATAGAGCTCAATGATCTTGGCGCCATGTGGGAAACCAAATCAATGCCAGATCATAAAATTTAACCCCAGCTATTGTTTTTTATATATTTCCAAAACAATCACATTCGGGGCCAATAAAACTAAAGGGTAGAAAAATGGCTGCGCGTCTAAACAACCAGGACAGTGAATTTGAAACAAAATTCCAAGCGCTTTTAAGTGCCAAGCGTGAAAGCGCCGCCGATGTAAATCAAGCGGTTAGCGAAATCATAAGTAATGTGCGCACCAATGGCGATGCCGCACTTTATGAATTAACTGAGCGTTTCGACCATCTTGACCTGAAAGACAAAGGTCTTGCCATCTCTGGTGATGAGATTGAAGCTGCAATCAAAGAGGTCCCATCCGAGACCATGCAAGCCCTAGAGCTCGCGGCTGAGCGAATTGAAAGCCACCACAAAAAACAAAAACCTGATGATCAAAGATACACTGATGACTTAGGTGTTGAACTCGGCTATCGCTGGAGCCCCGTGACAGCAGCTGGACTTTATGTTCCTGGTGGCACCGCCTCTTACCCAAGCTCCGTGTTGATGAACGCAATCCCAGCTAAAGTGGCTGGCGTTGAGAGGTTGGTCATGGTTGTACCAACACCAAATGATGTGACAAACCCACTCGTGCTCGCAGCTGCCAAACTAGCCGGCATCAAAGAAATTTATCGCATCGGTGGCGCCCAAGCAATTGCCGCTCTAACCTATGGCACTGAAACCATCTCACCCGTAGATAAAATTGTCGGCCCAGGCAACGCCTATGTCGCAGCCGCTAAACGTCAGGTCTTTGGCACAGTTGGCATTGACATGATTGCTGGTCCCTCTGAAGTTTTAATCATCGCTGATAAAAACAATAACCCCGATTGGATTGCAGCCGACTTGCTTGCTCAAGCCGAACATGATGTTGCCGCTCAATCGATCTTAATCACTGATAGTGTAGAACTCGCAAACGAAGTCGAAAAAGCTGTAGAAGCTCAATTAAAAACTTTGCCAAGAGGCGAAATCGCTGGCAAAGCCTGGCAAGATTTCGGCGCCATCATATTGGTTGATGATCTTCAAAAAGCAGCTAGCCTCTCTGATCGACTAGCACCTGAGCATTTAGAACTCGCACTTGATGACCCAGAAAGCATGTTTGAAAAAATTAAACATGCAGGTGCCGTCTTTATCGGCCATCACACACCTGAAGCCATTGGCGATTATGTAGGAGGCTCTAACCACGTGCTCCCAACCGCCCGCTCAGCTCGCTTCTCATCGGGCTTAAACGTTTTGGATTTCATGAAAAAAACTACAATCCTAAAATGTTCAGCTGAAGGCCTGCGTGCACTCGGCCCCGCTGCCATCACATTAGCAGAAGCTGAAGGACTGGGAGCTCATGCCCGCAGCGTATCGATTAGGATGAATTAAACACGAAACTACCACCCTTAACTTCTTTGAATAGAAATGAAAGTACCCTGTTGCAGCCTAAGCACTAAGAGGGCATAAAGAAGAGGAGCTATAAGAGGGATAAAAAATGAGCGATGTAGCAAACCAAGACACAAATTGCTTATTTGATATTATTCTCGATGAAGACACCATTCGTCGAAATACACCAGATATCGACCACGAACGAGAAGTGGCGATTTTTGATTTATTGGAAGAAAACTATTTTGAACTCGCCCCAAGAGAGGGTAAGCCAACCATCACTGGCCCCTTCATCCTCACACTATCTCTCATTGAAAACCGTCTCATCTTTCATATCGCAGACCAAGAAAACAATCATCTGGTCTCACACACCCTGTCATTGTCTCCCTTTAAAAAAACAATCAAAGACTATTTCTTAATCTGTGAGAGTTATTTTGAAGCGATTAAAACCGCAACACCTCAGCGCATAGAAGCGATTGATATGGGGCGCCGCGGTCTCCATGATGAAGGGAGCGAACTTTTGATTGAACGCTTAAAAGATAAAGTCTTACTCGACAAAGCCACATCCAGGCGGCTATTCACGCTCATCACTGCCCTCCACTGGAAGGGCTAATATATGAGCGGCGCCAGTCCACAAGCTCGCCCACAGGCCATCCTCTTTGTTTGCACAGAAAATGCAATCCGCTCCCCCATGGCAGCCGCTCTTTATAAAAATCTTTACCCAAATGAAAGTTACGTACAATCAGCCGGCATTCGGGCTGGAGAGAACAATCTATTTATGCCTGTCGTCATGAAAGAGCTTGGCAGCGATTTAGAAGACCACAAACCTCAAACCTTAAATGAGCTCCAAGACAGTTTGTTTGATATCATCATCACACTCAGCCCTGAAGCTCACCACCAAGCCATGGAATTAACAAGAACCATGGCTGTTGATGTAGTCTATTGGCCAACAATGGACCCAACGCTTGTAGATGGCAATCGCGATCAAAGATTAGATGCATTTCGCGCCTGTAGGGACACCTTAAAAAACAAAATCCTAAAACAGTTTGGCGAACCCATTGAAATTTAAGCTCTGAATACCCACATTAAAGACAGGGTCAATTTCAGATTTTTGTGAAAATCGAATAAGAAAAGCGCAATCTATTCTCATTTAATCCCTTTTTTCCCCTTATTATAAAATTTAAAGACGAATTTAGCATGAGATTGCAATTGAACACTTGATTTTATGCGCGTGAAGAAGGAAACTCCCGCGCATTAAAACTTTTATTAAGAAATGAAGGAATTTATGGCTAAAGAAGAATTACTAGAGTTTCCGGGTATCATTACCGAGCTCCTACCAAACGCAACGTTTCGTGTAAAACTCGAAAACGATCACGAAATTATCGCGCATACTGCCGGGCGCATGCGCAAAAACCGTATCCGTGTTTTAGCAGGTGATAAGGTTCTTGTTGAAATGACACCTTACGATCTAACAAAGGGTCGCATTACTTACCGCTACAAATAATTTTGAGCTATATTATAAAAAATTATGCTCTGAGAATAATATTGAGGATTGGTTTGTGGTTGATTTATCTGCATTAAAACGCTTAGGCAAAAATAAAAAACCAGAAGTGATTAATCCTGATGGAGCAAACAGCTTGGTTCTGGCTTCAGCCTCACCTCGTAGGTTAGCCATTCTCGGCCAAGTTGGGATTGAGCCAGATGCGCTACGCCCCACCTCAATAGATGAAACACCACATAAAACAGAACCACCTCGCGCTTATGCAACACGAATTGCCAAAGATAAATCGATGGCAGCTCTTAAAATCATCGATGAAGAACCAGAACTAGCTGGGTCATTCATTTTAAGTGCTGATACAGTCGTCACTGTTGGTCGCCGTATTTTAACCAAGCCAGAACTAGTTGAAGAAGCAGCCAGCATGCTTCAACTCTTATCGGGTCGCGCACACCGGGTTTATACGGCCGTTTGCCTAGTAACCCCATCAAGAAAAATTCGCGAAAGAATTGTAGAAACAAGAGTACGCTTCAAACATCTCTCACCAGAAGAAATTGATTGTTATCTTGTCTCGAATGAATGGCGCGGCAAAGCAGGTGGTTATGCCATACAAGGTATGGCCGGCGCCTTTGTTGAGCGCCTTGTTGGCTCCTATACAAACGTTGTTGGTTTGCCACTAACTGAAGTGATTAAAATGCTACGCGCAGAAGGTTACCCTGTGACCTATCATTGGATGAAACGGGCTGGCCGAGACCTTGACTGATCTCATTTCTAGCCTTTTCATCACATAATAATGTTCGCATCTAATACAGTGCAATTTAACTGAATAATTTGAACAGCCATGAACGATAAAAAAAAAGCACAGCCTAAATGTTCACTCTGCGATGAACCCAGATCGGAGAAATACCGCCCTTTTTGTTCAAAACGCTGTGCTGATATTGATCTAAATAGATGGCTTACAGGTCAATATGCTATCCCAGTCGAAGAAGAAGAACCTGATGATCTAGAAGGCTCACCTCAACATCCAGCTGGTTCCAATCAACGCTCAGAGGATTATAAATTAAATTAAGCTCCAAAGTCCTTTCAAACCCCAGAAAACCTAGGCCGTAGACTCATAATCCTTAAAACGACGCAGCGCCGTTATCTCACCACCATCATTAGCGATAATTCTATCCACCGCAGGCTTTAAAGGCTCAACTGCTACAGCCATATGATGCGCATTAGAATGAAGCAAATTTTCCCCATCCACCATCACGCCTATATGACCTTTCCAAAACACCAGATCTCCACGTTTGAGCTCGGATAAATCTTTTATATCAGTTAGCTCGCCCAAACTACCCGCCTGCAAATCACTATCTCGCCGGCTAAATTGCCCTGTTGCCAACAGCGCAATTTGAATAAGCGCAGAACAATCAAGCCCAAGCGATGTCCGTCCGCCCCATAAATAAGGCGTGCCAATAAACTGAGACGCAATTGATACAAAATCCTCATCCGCTTCATCGACCGGCGCAACATGCGAGTGATAAACATACCCCTTATCAGCAAGCTCATAAAAATCTCCCTCCTTGCCAGTTACACAAACAAGGCTCATCATTGAAATAAGCGCAATAGGAGGAGACTTCAGATTCGCCTCTTCATAAATAAAGGTCCGTAAAGTAGAGACCCGGTGGGTTGGCTCTAAAAGCCCTGGAGAAAGCGCCTCTAAAGGCAAATACCCAACATATCCATCCGTTAAAATCTGCCCCCAAGCCCAACCATCTCGTATTTCAAAAATACGAACTGTCTCACCAAACAAAGCCTCCGTTTGCAACTCGCACTCAAAGCTTGGCTTAGTGAAAAGCGGAACACTATCACGGTGCACATGAGCTTCATCGCCTGGAATATAGCGCTCAGCTTTAACTTGGTGTTCTAATCGCTCATCAGCTAAATCGGGGCGGAAAGCGTGAATACGAGGATCTAGTTTTTCCATTTATTTATACTTCTTTTCTAAATAATCAAAAACCGCACGTGCCGTTTGCGGCTCACCACCAACCGGCTTTCCAGGTAATGGTTTTGGCGTCCAACCATAAATATCAAAATGAGCAAAGCTCTTTGCATTTTCAACAAATCGGCGCAAGAATAACGCAGCTGTAATCGAACCTGCAAACGGACCGGCTGAAATATGATTGACGTCAGCAATTTTTGAGTTCAGCCATTTATCATAAGGATCCCAAAAAGGGTGACGCCACATATAATCTCTTACCGCTTGGCCACTGCTCTCTAGCCCTTCAGCCATCTCATCATCATCCGTGTAGAAAGGAGGGAGATCTGGCCCCATACCAACACGGGCCGCGCCCGTGAGTGTGGCAAAACAAAAGAGCTCATCAACCTCTTGCTCATCCGCCAAGGCCAGCGCATCAGCAAGCACCAAGCGTCCTTCAGCATCTGTGTTTTCAATCTCAACAGTAAGCCCCTTCCGGCTAGGATAAACATCACCAGGGCGAAACGCATTACCAGAAATATTATTTTCAGCAATCGGTAAAAGTACTCGTAAATTAATCGGCAGTTTCGCGCCCATAATCATCGAAGCAATAGTAAGAGCAGTGCTACTTCCTCCCATGTCCTTTTTCATCAAGTTCATGGCACCGCCGGGCTTTAAGTTCAAACCACCGGTATCAAAGCAAATCCCTTTACCAACCAACGTCACTTTAGGATGCGATTTCTTACCCCAATTCAGCTCAACCAATCGAGGAGCCTGGCTTGCAGCTCGCCCAACCGTATGGATAAGAGGAAAATTCTTCACTAAAAGAGTATCACCCTTAATAACGCTCATTTTAGCTTTAAACTGAGCTGCAAAAAGTTTGATCCGCTCTTCATAAAGGTCAGGTCCAAGATCATTCGCCGGGATATTAATCAAGTCCCGACCCATGAAAACAGAAGAAGCAATATTTAATAATTTATCTGCATCAATATCTTTAGAGAGCTTTAAGACACGCAGTTCTTTTTCACCCTTAGGCTTATACCGACCAAAATGATATGACCCAAGCGCCCAGGCTAACGCTGCATCAAATCCATCCTCAAGCTCACCTTCTAAATGATAGGTCCCTTCAGGAAGCTTTGAAGGCACATCACCAAGTACATGATAAATCATTCTCTGCTCTTCAGCCCCTAATCCAAGCAGCACTTTCTCAAGAGCTCCCTTTTCATCAAAGAGCAACTCAACCTGGCCAGCGGTCCCTTTAAATCCCTTAACATCGAGGTAACTTTTTTGAGCAGCTCCCAATCCCTTAACAAAAGATGAAAGATCATCCTTGTACAGTGGAATGATAGGCGTTGTTTTTTTACGTGAATTGGCGTCTAAAAATAAGTCTTTAGCCTGGATATCGGTCATTCAATTGCCTTTCAAAACAAACTCAGCTCAAAAATTAAGGTCTAATCACTGATCTAAAGAGAGATAAGATTTACAAATACTTAATTGCCAGCCCTCAAAAAAAAGCACAAGAGCAGATGAAGTTTTTTTTTATAGTTAATCATTTGTTGAGAGGTGTCCCATAAATTAACAAGGGTTGAGTTAATAGCATATTGAGTGGAAGTAAAAATGAACACCTATCAGAACCTGAATTTGGGCTTAAGCAAGCTAATCAAACCTGGCTTGTTATTTACAGCAATGGCAACACTAAGTTTAGCCGGTTGCTCCACCAGTCATAAAGACACTGATCCACGGTTCACCCATTCAATCAGTCAACAAAAAGAACTCGACCACTGGCACAGCAAATATAAAGCCAATCAAACAAATAATGAAAATGTTATTGGCTTCTCAAAGGCTCTTGTTAAAACCAGACAAGAAAATCGCGCCCTGGTCGTTCTTGAAAAAGCTCACAAAGCCAAACCAAATGATAAACAAATTACCAGTGAATATGGCCGTGTTGCTCTTATGGCTGGTGAAAACAAACTTGCAAGCTCGCTTTTAAACGATGCCAGCAAAGGCAACAAAGCGGATTGGAAAATCCTTTCAGCAAAAGGTGTTCTTGAAGCACGTGCCGGCAAAAATAAAAACGCGATCAAATATTTCAAACAAGCTTTGAAACATAACCCACGCCAGGCATCGATTTTAAACAATCTCGGCCTTGCTTATGCAGTTACTGGAAATTATAGATCAGCTGAAAAATATCTAAAACAAGCCATGTGGGACACCCGCCATATTCGCCAAGTGAGGCAAAACCTGGCACTTGTCTATGCTATGCAAGGCAAAGTGAAACAAGCTGAAGCCATATCGTTAGAGCCACTTCCAAAAAGATATGCAAAAGCCACAACGAGCAACAAAAAACAAGCACCCGTTTCATTAAACAATTTTGAAACAAAGGTCATCCCAAACAAGAGATAAAAAATTAGATTTTACTTATAAATTTGTTTGAAACAAAAAAAAGCCCTTTACCAAACTCACATCTGGTAAAGGGCTTTTTTTTTAATTTTTTTATCTTTATAAAAATTTTACTGCAAAGCTTTTTCAAAAAATTGAGGCTTAATGCGGCGTACCATACCAACTTCTTTCCAACCATTAAGCACTACAGGTGCTTTACTCGTCGCTAATAAAGAACGAGGCTTCAAACCTTTGTGGGCATAAGCCATCACATCAGTCCAGATCCGTGCTGGTAACCCACCGCCTGTAACCTTTTTCATTGATGCGCCATTATCATTACCAACCCAAACACCCATAATATAATGACCGCTATAGCCAACAAACCAGCCATCACGAAAACGCTGTGTCGTGCCCGTTTTACCAGCAATATCATGTCCCTTTAACAAAGCCGCTCGGCCAGTACCAACTTTAAGAACTTGCCTCATCATCATGTTCATTTGGTTCACATGATCTGAGTGCACAACTTGTCCCAAATCAGCATTCCTATGTTTATAAAGAACTTTACCCTTAAAAGTGCGAATTGACTTAATAACAAAGGGAAGAACACCGCGCCCACCATTTGCAAAAGGCGCATAAGCAGAGGTCAGCTCCATAACTGATTGCTCTGCGGTTCCAAGCGCAAGCGAGAGGTCTTTTTTCATCTCACCACGCAAGCCCAGCCGGCGTGCTGTTTCAATTGTTTTTGCAACACCAACCGTGCCCATTAATTTCACAGCAACCACATTACTCGAATGAGCCAGCGCAGAACTTAAATTGATCTGCCCGCGATAAATATTCTTATAATTGCGAGGTTGCCAGCGATTAAACCTTGTAGGACGATCAAAAATTAAACTATTAGGTTGAAAGCCAGATTCAAGCGCCGCCAAATAAACAAACGGCTTAAAAGCCGAGCCCATCTGACGCCGGCTTTTAATGGCTCTGTTAAATTGACTACGCTGATAATTGCGCCCACCAACCATAGCCCTCACAGCTCCATCAGGCGCCATCATCACCAGCGAAGCTTGACGAACATTCTTAGCCTTACCAACACCAGAGAGCATCTTGCGAACTCGGCTATCCGCTTTAGTCTGCACATCTTTATCGATACTCGTCTCAATAATTAAATCTGATCCATAATCTGTCACATATTCAGGAACAAGCTCAGCAATCCAGTCTGCAATATAATTTGAATTAATCGGCAAATGTCTCTTGCGTAATTGCGCCGGTGAAATCACAGCCATCTTATAAGTCATAGGTGAAATAAACCCAGATCGCTTCATAGCTCTGAGAACCAACTTCGCACGCGCCTTCGCAGCTTTATAATTTGTCTTAGGATTTAGCCGTGAAGGTGCCTTTAAAACGCCAGCCAACATCGCAGCTTCAGAAAGCGTGAGCTTAGTTGCACGCTTACCAAAATAACGCCGTGCAGCCTGGTCAATACCATAGGTCTGATGACCAAAATAAACGCGGTTAATATAGAGTTCTAAAATTTCATTCTTTTCAAATTTGGCTTCCAGCCAAAAAGCCATTCCCATCTCTTTTAATTTACGCGTAATCGTACGATCAGAATTTAAAAAAAGATTTTTTGCCAACTGCTGGCTAAGGGTCGAGCCGCCTTGCACAAGCCGGCCCTTCTTTATATTCGAGATCATAGCCCGGCTAAAGCCGATGGGATCAAATCCAAAATGCGTATAAAACCGGCGATCTTCAATGGCGATCACAGCCTGGCGAACATGACGCGGCAATTGCTCAAGCTTCACATAATCCTTCACCAAGCCCCGCTCAGCAATCACACTGCCATCACGCGCCAAAACTTTAATCGCTTGCCCCCGTTGCTTTAAACCAGCAACTGATGGATCAGGGAGCGTTACACTGTAGAATAATAGCAAGCCACCAAGCGCAATTGTCGCCCATAAAACAGCAACAGAGCCCCAATAAAGCAGTGAAAAAGGTGAAAATAACGGACGACCTCTTGGCCCCCAACCATCACCATAGCTTTGTGATTTATTTGATTTAACTCGTTTTTTAGAGCGTTTAGGTTTTTGAGATTTAAATAACCCAAAAGGGAAAAAATCAACATCTACCATTTCAACAGATGAACGTCCCTTTGCTTTTGAAACACGTTTTTTACTTGTTTTTCGCATAGTTGAACGTGCAGGTGGATGCACCTTAATCTGCTTACCCGCGCGCGTAGATACAGACCGCTTAGAAGCACTAGCAGCTTTCTTCTTTACCTGATTTTTAGATGATTTTTGACTTGCTCGACCAGAACGGGCACTTGAGCGCACCTTAGACTTAGAACGCCCTTTAGCCTTAGGTTTATCCTCAGACCACCACCCCATAACTCATACCCTACCATAACGCAAAACAATACAAGGTCTTAAAGGCAAAGAAGTGGTAAGCACACATCATAGCCAAAACCAATACAAGTGGCTTAACCTTAAAGGAAGGACTTTAAGAGCCAGTTAACTTTAATAAAAAAAGCTAGAAAAGAAAAAACTGGCATTCGCACAAAAAAGGAATACCAGTTAAAAAAATCAATAAAATAAAGAGCTTAGCGAGACATCGCAGATGAAATCGGCCATAAGACAAGTGACACGATAATACGCGCCAACATGACAAAAAACATCAAAACCAAAGAAGCTTCTTCAATAATATAGCTATAGCCGTTCTTAAAATGAATATAACTCGGAGAATCTGGAATGTAAGAATTGATGCTTAATTTGACATAACCAGCAAAATGCAAAATTTGCTGAAAATGCCAAGGAAATTGAATGGCGACAAATAGCAATAACAAAGCCCCCAAAAAGAAAGCAAAAAACAAATTGCCAATACTCATAAATACTCGTGTCACGACAAAGTCCCCCAATAATTGACTAAATCTTTAAAAAGATTAGATCTGCTATTCTTAATAGCTATCACTCACTTACAACTTTAAACCAATGTAAAACAAGAAGTCCATCTCAAAAGAATAAAACTTGTCATGCATACATCTTAGAAAATGTGAAATGATTATTCTTTAGTCTCTTTTTACAACAAAAAAGCGACGTCCATCTGCCTCGCGGGTTTTAGGAATAAGATATGTCCGCGCATGCGCTGGTTTTGAAAGCCCAACCAACTCTTTAATATCTCTCAAAATACTGGTTGCTTCAGCAAAATAAGAGTGCCCAAGCAAACTCGCATCTACGCCAGTTGCATCAATCGTATCGATATCATCCATCACAATCAAATTTTCCCCGGCGTCCCCAGCACGGGCATAACCACCATGCACTTCACGTGATGTTTGTAAGGCACGATCATCAGCTGAGGCATAGAGAGTTGTATTGCGCGATGCTTGAACCAATTTCGGAGCCAAGTCATTGATAAAAACTTCAGCATCAATATCAGGCGCTGCTAAAATAATCTCTTTAAACCGTTTTTTAAGATCAGGTCGATCAGTGACAACACCAGCAATCGCATTCGATAAAACTCTTGTGCCCATAGAATGAGCTACCAGGTAGATATTATCAGCCTCGGTGTCTGTCGCAACTTTGATCAAAAACTCTTTCAAATAAGAATAAGACCATTTCGCATTTGTTTCATCATGGGTGTAAGAGGTCAGCGTAATCTCACCGCGCGATGGCCAACTAAAGAAAATCGGTGCTCCATCAAATTTCAAATCGTGATGAATTTGCGCAGTCCGGCGTGCCGCATCTTTAAAAGCCACATTATAACCATGCACAAAAATAAAAGCATTTTTGCCATGCGCCTTTGAAATCATATCATTAAGCTGAGCTGCCATACCCCGCCAGCTAAGTGTATCAACCTTTTGTAAAACCACATGTTTCGTCGGGTCTTCGTTGAACTCAAGCTTCCACCATTTAGGTGCTTCTAAAGCTCCCGCTTTATGAGTAAGCGGAATAGCAACTTCACAAATGCCATATGTCATCTCACCGCGTGTTTTGCCGTAAAAATTATTCGCCTCTGTTTCTCCAGTGCGATTTCTATTGGTGCCATAAAAAACCTTCACCCGGTGAAAACCATCTTTTTCAGCCTGGTCAATTTCAAATTTACGTACCTTGACCTTAGGTTTAGCTCCGGTAATGGGAGCTCCCTCGCCAGCTGGCTTTTCTTTTCTTAAAGCTTCAGGAAGCGGCGTCGTCGCAATTTTATCATCACCACCGGGAAGTGCTTCAGGATAATCAAGCTTTGAAGGTGCTTCAATCTCGGCCATACCTTCAACAGCATCGGGCGCAGACTTCTTTTCAGAACTTTTAGGAATTGAAGTCAAATCTTCAGCACTACATGCACTCAGTAATACCCCTCCACCCAAGAAAAGGCATATCACCAGTAAAGATCTTAGCCACTGCATTTGAATAACTCCCTCAAGATTTTTAGCTTCAATGGTGTAAATTATTAGAGCACAATCCGACCGGAGTGAAACGAGGGTCGGAAAAATTGTGCGCAATAACAAAAATCTAGAGCACACATTTGAGAAAAAGTGAAATGATTATGCTCTAGAGCAAGATTACAAGCCATTACTATAGCGCTTTAGTTAATCCCTAAAAAGTGAAATTAATTTGTCACGCTACCCTTCCAATGAAAAATTCAGCATAAAAATAAAAAAGCCCAACCTCTCATCGAGATCAGGCTTCAAAAAGAATATAAAGATTAAGAAATTAAAGTGAGTTACTTAATTTCTATCGCACCAAGCACAGGGCCAGAGGCACCAACCTGCGCGATAAAGATTGAATGTTTCCCATCTTTAGGTTGCAACTTCGTACGAGCAACAGTGAAATCAACACCCTCTTGGCCAAAATCAGCAACCTTTTCTACGCCAAGTACGATATTATGATAAGCAATCGTCCGTCCTCTATTCTCACCACGCCGAATAGCAACATCAGCTTTATCTTTAACCCGAACCATCCACAAAACCGCGCCCTTTGCAGCTTTATCGCTAGACCAAATACGTACCTTTTCAGAGCCTTCGTCAGTTACATTCAATCGAACCAATTGTGATTTTAGTTTCTTTTTTGTCTCTTTAATATTTGTATTAATTTTATATTGGCTGGCCCCATTCATGTGCTCAAGTCCATTAACAATGGCTTGCGGCGTATAAACAGAACCATCCCCACGGGCCCGTGCATAATTTCGCTGGCGTGTACTGTTTTTAGGGCTACCATAAGTATCTTTCCAACCAAGATAGTCCCAATAATCAACCGAATAACTAAGAGCAATAATCTGAGGGTCCTGCACATATTTTTGCAACAAAACATCAGCAGGCGGGCATGAAGAACAGCCCTGACTGGTAAATAGCTCTACAACAGAATGTGTAGCCATCACATTCAATGAAGAAGAACTTTTTTCACTGTGCCCATCAGCAAAGCTCACTGTCCCACCATAAAAGGTAAGCACAAAAACAATGAGGGGCCTCAAAAATTTCATTTTCTTAAGCATCCACCGTATCTCCTGGCGCATCTCTTTAACCGTCAATATGCAGCCATTATAACGCACTTCATAAAAGTTACGATTCAAATAGGTCTCACAATTTCGCGAGAGTCTTTTTATTGCAGTATCAAAAAATGATATTAGACCGCCAAATTGCGCAAAACATAATGTAAAATGCCACCATTGCGGTAATAAGCCAACTCATCTTCCGTATCAATACGGCAAAGCAAAGAGGCCTTTTTAGTTGTTCCATCTTCAAAAGTAACGCTAGCTGACAAATTAGAGCGCGGTGCCAAATCAGCTAATCCCTTGATGGAAACACTCTCTTTACCTGTCAAACCAAGGGACTTCCACCCCTCATTTTTATCCGCAAATTGCAAAGGCAGCACTCCCATTCCAATCAGGTTCGAGCGATGTATACGCTCAAAGCTAGACGCTATCACAGCGCGTACCCCAAGCAACCGCGTTCCCTTGGCAGCCCAATCACGGCTAGAACCAGTGCCATATTCTTTGCCAGCAAAAACAACCAACGGCTTACCTTCTTGCCCATAGCGCATCGCCGCATCATAAATCGAAAGCTCAACACCTGAAGGATGATGCACTGTCACACCGCCTTCCGTTCCAGGCACCATTTGATTTTTAATACGGATATTCGCAAACGTCCCCCGCATCATCACTTCATGGTTCCCTCGGCGAGAACCATAAGAGTTAAACTCAGCAGGTGTGACCCCATGTGATTTTAAATAGAGCCCAGCTGGACCATCAGCCTTAATCACACCAGCCGGCGAAATATGATCCGTTGTGATCGAATCTCCAAACAAACCAAGAATGCCCGCGCCTTCAATGTCAGAAACGGGTAACGGCTCAAGCGTTAATCCCTCAAAATAAGGGTTAGCAACATAAGTTGATGCCTCATCCCAGCTATATGTCAATCCACCCTCACTCCCAATAGATTGCCATTGTTCATCACCATCAAACACATTGCCATAGCGTGTCGCAAACATCTCAGATGTAATATTAGCCCGAACGACCTCGGCAATCTCACTGTTTGTTGGCCAAATATCTTTCATATAAACGGGCTCGCCATCTTGCCCTTGCCCAAGAGGTTCGCTGGTTAAATCAATTTGCAATGATCCAGCTAAAGCATACGCCACCACCAATGGCGGAGAAGCTAAAAAGTTTGCTTTAATATCCGGCCCAATCCGCCCTTCAAAATTCCGATTGCCAGAAAGCACCGAACAGGAAACCAAGTCATGTTCGTGAATAGTACTAGCAAGCTCGGCTGGAAGCGGCCCAGAATTACCAATACAAGTCGTACAGCCATAGCCAACCAACGTGAAGCCAAGCGCATCCAAATCATCTTGTAATCCGGCTCTTTCAAGATAATCAGTGACAACTTGAGAGCCCGGAGCAAGTGACGTCTTCACCCAAGGCTTTACGGACAAACCTTTCTCTCGCGCTTTCTTTGCAAGCAAACCAGCAGCAATCATCACAGACGGATTTGATGTGTTGGTACAAGATGTAATCGCCGCAATCATCACATCACCATGTCCTAGATCATGGGCCTTACCCTCAACAGAGAACCGCTCAGCTAGTTGATCTGATGATTTTTGATATTCCGTCTCCATAACCTTTTCAAAAGTCGCTTTCGCGGAATTTAAGTCAATACGATCCTGCGGACGCTTCGGCCCAGAAAGAGAAGGAACAACCGTTGCCATATCCAAATAAAGCGTATCCGTGAAAACAGGATCTTTCATATCTGAGGTGCGGAACAAGCCTTGTGCCTTAGAATAAACCTCAACCAAAGCAATGCGATCATCATCGCGCCCTGTTGCCTTCAAATAATTAAGCGTGTCATCATCTATAGGAAAGAACCCACAAGTCGCCCCATATTCTGGTGCCATATTCGCAATCGTTGCTTGATCTTCAAGAGAAAGGCTATCTAGACCAGAGCCATAAAACTCAACAAACTTACCAACCACACCTTTTTCGCGCAGCATCTCCACCACCCGAAGCACAAGGTCCGTCGCCGTCACCCCTTCAACCATCTCACCTTCAAGTTTAAAACCAATCACTTCAGGTATAAGCATTGAAATCGGTTGGCCCAACATCGCAGCTTCCGCTTCAATGCCACCAACACCCCAGCCAAGAACAGAAAGGCCGTTCACCATTGTCGTATGGCTGTCTGTGCCAACCAACGTATCAGGGAAAGCTTGCGTCACACCGCCCAGATCTTTTGTCCAAACGGTTTGGGCGATATATTCAAGGTTCACCTGATGGCATATGCCAGTCCCAGGTGGCACAACCCGGAAATTGTCAAAAGCTTGCGCCCCCCAGCGCAAAAATTCATACCGCTCCTTGTTGCGCTCATATTCTTTATCGACATTTTTCTCGAAACTATCAAACTGTCCAAAATAATCGACCATCACAGAATGATCGATCACCAAATCAACGGGCCCTAACGGATTAATCTTAGCCGGGTTCCCCTTTAACTCAGCCATAGCGCCGCGCATAGCAGCCAAATCTACCACCGCCGGAACACCTGTGAAATCCTGCATCAAAACCCGCGCCGGGCGATAAGCAATTTCGCGTGAAGAACGTTTATCTTTTACCCACTCCGCTATGGCACGAATATCATCAGCGGTCACTGAGCCACCATCTTCAAAACGAAGCAGGTTCTCAGCCAACACTTTTAGAGAAAAAGGAAGTTTGGAAAGGCCTTTTAGACCGTTTTTTTCAGCCTCGTCTAATGAGTAATATTCATAGACCTTACCGTTTACAGTCAACTCCTTGCGGCATTTAAAACTATCTAATGATTGAATTGAATTCGTCAAAGGAAACACTCCTCTCAAATAAAGACGGAGCTGATGATCTGTAAACATCAAAAACCATCTCGTAAAACAGCCAATTTTTGTTATGTACTAAAGATGAGTGTTTATTAATAAAAATTCTAGAGGAATATTGAATAAATTTTTCAGGTCGTTAATGTACTCAAGATTCAAAAATGGCACGAAAAGAACTCTTGTGGCTTTAAATATGGCATTGAAAATAGAAGATTTAAGCCTCAAAAGAGGCAATCGGCTGCTCATCAACAAACTGAGCTTTTCTTTAAATCAAGGAGAGAGTTTGTTGCTAACCGGTCCAAACGGTGTGGGTAAAACAACATTAATCCGCTCCATCGCCGGTTTTATAGAACCAATCAGTGGGCAGATTACTTACAAACCTGAAAAAGCCAAAGCCCAAACAGATGAAGAAGACGAAAACCGAAAAGAGTGCATGCACTATATCGGCCACAAGAACGGCATTCGCACCAGCTTGACTGTGTTAGAAAATTTAGAGTTCTGGAAAGCCTTTTTTGGAGCAAATACAAACTTAAGCTCAATTATCAAAACCTATTTTCTAGAGAGCTTGATCAATATCCCGGCCGGTTATCTTTCAGCAGGGCAAAAAAGACGGTTAGGTTTAGCGCGTTTATCCATCTCAAAGCGCCCCATTTGGCTACTTGATGAGCCAACGGTTTCACTCGATGAAATGTCATCTAACATAGTGGCAAGTGCTGCCAATGATCACCTTAAAGAAGGAGGGATACTCATAGCAGCCACCCATATCCCACTAGAAATCCCCTTCACTCAACATATTCAGCTCAAAAAAAATATAGAACAAGACTGGGAAGAGATCATATGAGTGCTTTTTTCGCGCTTTTAAAAAGAGATATCGCCTTAAGCATAAGAGAAGGCGGAACCATTGGCATTGCCCTTGGTTTTAACCTTATCGTCGTGACCATCCTTCCCTTAGGCATTGGGCCAGATCAAAATTTACTCAACCAAATCGCACCCGGCACATTATGGGTTACATTGCTATTGTCACTATTATTATCCCTCGATCGCCTCTTCCTTACCGACTATGAAGAAGGCACATTGGAAATCATGACACATAGCGAAACACCGCTTGAATTAATTGTTGTTGCCAAGGCCCTGGCCCATTGGCTGACAGTAGGTGTGCCTTTATCTCTCATGACGCCAGCCCTTGGTCTGTTGATGAACCTATCGCCTGATCAATTCGGCATCCTTACTCTCGCAGCCCTAATCGGTACACCGGCACTTAGTTTTTTAGGAGCTATTGGCGCTGCACTGACCTTAGGGTTAAAACGAGGCGGGTTATTATTACCTCTCCTCATTCTCCCCTTTTTCATACCAACTCTTATTTTTGGAGTGAGCTCAACAACAGAATTTTTATTCGCAAGTGGCAATTATTTGAACTCTTTAGCTCTTTTAGCCGCCCTTTCAATAAGTTCTATTGTTTTAGCCCCATTTCCAACAGCAGCAGCATTGAGGTTCAATTTGCATTAAAAATAAGCATTTCTCATCAGAAATGACTAAAGCTTTGAATTGAAACAGCCGCAATTCTCTTCTAAATTGCAGTTAGAGCGTTCCGCCTAAAAGTGGATACCGGTTTTAGGAAAAAAGGAACGCTAAAATAAGAATCTAGAGCATTCACCCTTATCTATCTAAAAGAAGAATGCTCTAGAATTTAAAAGCGAGTTACGAATTAACCAGCTAAGAAAAGTAAATAAGTTAAATGACCACCAAAACCGAAAATTTGTCACTTTGGAACCGCCTGGGTAATTTCTTCAATACCATTGCCAACCCAAGTCAATTTTTAAAATATAGTGCTGTCCTCATTCCCTTCTTTGGGATCATCTCTCTCATCGGATTTGTAATTGGTCTATACATGACCTTTTTCAAAACCCCGCTGGATGAAGAAATGGGCCAAACAGTGATTATCATGTTTGTCCATGTACCAGCCGCTTGGATTGCTATGATGTCCTATGCCATTGTTGCATCCTCAAGCATTGGCATGCTCATCTGGCGTCATCCTCTAGCGGATGTGTCTGCTAAAGCGGCCGCTCCACTTGGTGCTGCCATTACATTTCTCTGTCTTGTCACAGGCTCGCTTTGGGGTCGCCCAGATTGGGGAACTTATTGGCAATGGGATCTCAGAATGACATCTGTGCTCATTCTTTTTCTCTTATTTATTGGCCTCATCACACTTAGAAGCTCAATTGAAGAAGAAACCCAAGCTGGCAAGATGACAGCCCTTCTAGCCATAGTAGGGATTGTTCTACTCCCCATAATTAAATATTCGGTGGAATGGCAGCAATCTTCACTTCATCAAAGAGCAGGCATTTTTGAAGGCCAGGTAGCAACAGACTTTCTTATCCCTTTATTTATAATGGCTTTTTCTTACACTACATTATTTTTCTACCTCCACATGAAAGCCATGCGCGCAGAAGTCTACAGGCGCCGCACCATCTCGCAACAGCGCAAACAAGCGTTCGATGCCATCAGAAAAGAAGAAGAAAGTTTAAATTAAGGAAAAGCCCATGTTTGAATTAGGCCCCCATGCAAACTTTATCATCGCTTGCTATGGCATCTCGTTTATCACCCTGATCGCCCTTGTGATCTGGGTAAACCGCAGCGAAGCTCATCATAAAAAGATGCTAGAGATGTTCTCATCTGACAAAGAAAACAACTAAGCTCTAGACACATCAATTTACTGGGTAAAAGAAAAGTCACGATCAGTTTTAGCAGTGATAGTTATTAGGATGAAAAATCTATATCTAACAATCAGCTGTGAGCAAAAAACGTAGGCCGAATGGCCGTCAGCGCTTAGCGCTGCGCCGTCGCAGGGCGGCAGCTTCGCTGCCATTGCCCGCGAGACATTAAAAAGGGTGAAGCGAATAGCAAAAATTATTATTAATTTCT
>CAXIBI010000030.1:0-21691 GCA_964022305.1 uncultured Hyphomicrobiales bacterium
CGACCATGCAGGGACCAAAATTTATTCCTGATGCAGGTGCTAGTCGTTGGTTTGTACTGCAGGCACAAGCTCATGCGGACACAATGATTGACGTGGCTATTCGCGCCATGCTTGAGCGCAAGCGGCCAGCTGAAAAACAAATGAAAGAAAAAATCACCCGAGATGAAATTGCAGTGGCACGAGGGATTGGTGCAGCCGCTAAGATCGTTAAGGGAATGGAGCCTCAGATTAATTTAGGTCATATCTCAATTGCTTGTGCGCTTGGATATATTGATTTTCGTTTGTCTCACATTAAGTGGAGAGATCGTCATCCTGAGCTTTCTGCTTGGTATCAGGAAATGAGATTGCGGGCTTCTATGCAATCAACTGCGCCGGAAGAGTAGTTTTTTCTCTATTTCTCTCACGGGCTATTCTGCCGCTAAAGCGGCAGGCCCTACGAGGTGCGGCGCAACGCGCCGGGCTACGCTGGCGCTTCGCCATGTCCCATTGCCTGAAGTCGGCAATGCTCCTTCTTCGTGATGTGGAATTAATAACTTTTTCTCACGGACAATATATTTGTGAAAATTTGGATGTTTGTTAGGTATGCACAAAAAACAATCGTGTTGGGTTGGGCTAAACAGATGCTTTGTCATGCCTAATTCTCTAGGCGAGCATTACTTCTTATTCGTATGAAATGATTGTTCTTAAAGGCTGTAATTTAAATTAAGCGTGCCTTCTTTGCCCATGGGGGCGATGAATTCGCCTTGACCATTGAGGTTGGTGAAATCGCCTGTGCCTGAGCCTTGTTTAATGATGCAGGTGCCTTTGGCTTCTTTCCCGTCAAAAAAACCGTTTTGCTCTATGGCAAAACTTCCCTTGAGGTTGCCGATAGAGCCGTTGATTTGTTGCAGGCCAATGAAGTTTGCTGTGCCATTGTCTTGATGTTTCATGATGTAAATGACTGAGCCAACGCCTGTGATGTCTCCGACAAAATTTGTTGAGACGATGGCTTGGGTGATTTTTAACCCGTCTGATGGGCCATCAAAGGGTTGTTCTTCCCATGATGTAACCGTGAAACTCGATGCCGCAACGTTGCTCATACTCAGCTTTCCCTTCTTGGGCTGTTCTCTATACATAATTCGAGAGCAGATCCAGGCTCGGTTTTGCCATTTCTACCCGTGTACTGTCAATTCATAGCAATGGTTTGTGCTCAAGTTTCTATTTTTTAGGATAGTTACTCGAACAGTCACAAGCGTCTCTTTCCCTACTGAATTGGTTTGTATGCATGGTTTTTACTTTATTTTTCTGGGGTTGGAGTGCCGAATTCTGCAAAGTTTTTAACAAGCTTGTGGAAACTTAATGCTGGTTGCAAAAGAGCCACAGAAAGTCTGGGCCCTGACACTTATTACTAACCATTTGTTTTTTATGAATAAAATTTTCCGATCAAGGCTCAGGTGTTTGTTTTGAGCCGTAATGCCCCATGGTTAATCCTAAATAAACCATTAATTTCCATTGACACCCATAATATCCCAGAGTATCCCATATATACCCATTCGGATGATGTGGGGCATAGGGGGATGGTGAGAGCTCACTTCCACAGAGGCCACAGGAATTGATGCCGCCACCCCCGCTTTTTTTAGCAAACATCATCGTAGCCAAGCGGGGCGGCCTTTTTAAATGAAGCGGGGGCTTTGTTTTTATGGTTTGAGCTTTTTGATTGAGTTGGGGGCCAGCTCAGAGCGAATGGGATAGGGAAAAGAATTTTATGCATTTCAGGGGTGGGATGTGCCTTTTTTGAAATGAGCCTGGTTCGAAATGAATTTGGCGAGGTGACATTTCAGATTGGTTGTCTGTTAATTGAGATCTGAAAGCCGTGATGTATGGAAGAGTTTGTTTCCAGCTTTACAAATAAGATTGACGCCAAGGGGCGTGTGTCTGTTCCGGCATCGTTTCGTGCTGTTTTGGTCAAAGAACAATCAGATGAAATTTTTTGTCATCCAGCGCTTGATAGTCCGGCATTGGACGCGGGTGGGCCGCGGTTGGTGAAGCATATTCGTGGACTTTTGGAAGATTTGGCGCCTTATTCAGATGAAAAAGATCAGTTGGCGACAGCGCTTTTTGGTGAGAGTGAATATTTAAAAATTGATAGTGATGGGCGGATTGTTTTGCCGCAACGTTTGCGGGATGTAGCCGGGTTTAAAACTCATGTGACGTTTGTGGGGCTTGGTGACAAGTTTCAAATGTGGGAGCCAACTCAGTTTGAAGACGCTCGAAATGCAGCACGGAGCAAAGTGCGTGATTTGCGCAAATTGCTTGGTAAGGGGCGAACTGGCGAATAAAGCGAAATAAATACGTGCTTCATAAAAATAAAGACTAGTCTTTGGGGATTGGGTTGTTGTGGTGTAAAATGAGGCCGTGAAGATTTGTGGCTTCATAAGTTAAATATAAGGTTTAGTTGAGTTAAGGGGTAGGAGTGATGACGGTGAGCATGACGAATGATGGTGTCGATGCAGGCGGTACCGACCGTCACATTCCTGTTCTTTTAAAGCCAGTGCTTGAGACTTTGTTAAGTCCTTCTCAAAAGGGGTATATCAAACAAGCTTCTGATGATGCCGAACTTTTGGATGATGAGGCGTCTCGAAATTCTCAATCAAAAATTTATGTTGATGGTACGTTTGGTGCCGGTGGCTATTCGCGCGGGATTTTAACCTCTCCTTTAGCGGGTTCTGATGTCCGTGTTATTGGGATTGATCAAGACCCGGATGTGATCCGTGATGCGCGAGGAATGCTTAAGGAATTTGGCCCCAAGCTTAATGTGGCTCATGGGCGCTATTCTGAGATGGAAGAGCTGGTCGGTGGGCTTGGCATCGATCAAGTTGATGGAGTGGTGCTTGATATTGGTGTTTCTTCCATGCAGCTGGATCAGGGGCATCGTGGCTTTTCCTTTCGCCAAGAAGGGCCGCTTGATATGCGGATGTCACAATCTGGCCCGACAGCTGCTGATTTGGTCAATGGGTTGGCAGAAGAAGAAATCGCTAATGTTCTCTATCAATTTGGGGAAGAAAAAAAATCCAGATATATCGCGCGGGCCATTGTGGAGCGGCGTGTCAGTGAGCCGTTTCGCACCACTACAGATTTAGCGCAAGTGATAGACTCTGTTGTTTTTAAAAAGGCAAAAGATAAGATCCACCCTGCAACGCGTTCTTTTCAGGCATTGCGCATCTATTTGAATGATGAGCTTGGTGAGTTGCTGCGCGGACTTAATGCGGCCACTAAGATTTTAAAGCCAGGCGGGCGGTTGGTTGTGGTTAGTTTTCACTCTTTAGAAGACAGAATTGTGAAGAATTACCTCAAGGCAGCAGCTGGGCGTGTGCCAAATCAATCCAGACATTTACCAGAAATTAATAAAGAATTTCACCCAAGTTTTCAAATAATTAACCCTAAGCCTGTTAAAGCTAGTGATGATGAGATGTCTTTAAATGTGCGTGCGCGGTCTGCGATCCTTCGTTCAGCTGTTCGCACTGAGGCGCCGCCACTTGAGTTTTTAGAGGCGGATTTAGGGATTAAGTCTCTTCAATTGTAGTTCAAGAGTACTCTGTAGTGTTTGTTTTTTGCAGAGATTGAGTAGTGAGTAATGTTGCGTATTTTGACAATGGCGGTCTTTGCCGTCACGCTCTGCATGGCAGGCGTGCTTTATAAAATCAAATATGACACTCGTAGTTTGCAGTTTGAAACTGTTCAATTGCGCAAAAAAATTGCGCTTGAGCGGCAGCAGCTTGCGGTTCTTAAGGCTGAGTGGAGTATTTTAACGCAGCCAAAACGAGTTGAAGACTTGGCCAAAACGATTGGTTTGAAGCCGCTCTCTCCTGAACAAATTCTCTCTTTTAAAGATTTAAACGACCTACCTGAGAACAGCCATGTTCCTTTTGCTGCGCTCAAGACACAAACACGCGCTAAACCTTATGATGAAACGGCTGTGACTGATTTTAAGGATCGTGAGGATTATTCTGAGATTGATCGTCTGATAAGCGATGTTTCACTTGATATGGATGAGGTGAGTGATGCGCAATAATATTAAAATCTCATCTTCATCCTATGGATTGCAAGATTTTGGGCATAATCGATTACGTCATGGTTTGTTGATTATTTTGCTCTTTAGCGTGTTTTCTCTCATTGCAGGCAATTTAATCTCGCTCGCCGTTTTGCGCCCGAGTGATATGAAAATTCATCTGGCGTCTCCTATTGGTGTGCAAAAGTCTCGTCCTGATATTGTTGATGCTGAAGGGCGATTACTTGCAACTGATATTGAGGCACCTTCGCTTTATGCTAATCCATCAGGGTTGATGGAGCCGGCGATGGTGGTCAAAAAACTCAAAGCATCCATGCCGGAGCTGGATGAGATGGAGTTGTTGCGCCAGCTTACAAAGAAAAAGCAATTTGTTTTTATTAAGCGCGGGATGCATCCAAAACGGGCGCAGGAGATTTTTGATCTTGGGTTGCCTGGTGTTGATGTGACGCCTGAAATCCGCCGCGTTTACCCGAAGGGTTCACTTGGTGGTTATGTGCTTGGTCATGTTGATATTGATAATGTTGGCCGTGCAGGCATTGAGAAATTTATTGATCAGGCAAAAGCTGAGGATGATAGCTTTTTAGGTGAGGGCCGTGAAGCTCAAGTCCACCTTTCTCTTAATGTTGGGGCAAATTATATTTTGCAACAAGAGCTTTCTAAGGCGCTTAAACTTTATAAAGCGAAATCAGCTGCTGGTGTTGTGATGAATGTGCATAGCGGTGAAGTTGTTGCGCTTTCATCTTTACCTGATTTGGATCCGCAAAGACCAGCTTTGCAAAAAGACAAAGAGCGGTTTGATCGGATCTCTGGTGGTGTGTTCGAGCTTGGCTCTGTTTTTAAAACAGTGACCATGGCGATGGCGCTTGAAGCGGATACAACCACACTTGATACAAAACTCGATGTGACGGGGCCTCTCAAGATTGGTTCGCATAAAATTAATGATTATCATGGTGTTAAGGGTGAGTTGAGTGTTCGTGATATTTTTGTTCGTTCATCGAACATTGGGACAGCGAAGTTAGCACTGCAGCAAGGCCCAGAGGCGCACCGTGCGTTTTTAGAAAAATTGCATTTGCTTGAGCCTTTAAAAACGGAGCTTGGGCCAATGCGCGCACCGCAAACTGTTAAGCGCTGGGGAGATGTGCATTCAGCTACCATCTCTTATGGGCATGGTTTATCTGTTGCGCCTTTGCAATTTGTCTCAGCTATTGGAGCGCTGGTCAATGGTGGGATTTATGTGAAGCCGACATTTTTGCAGCGCAGTGAACGTGAAGCGAAGTTAAATGGTGAGCGGGTTGTCTCGGTTGAAACAAGTGAAAAAATTCGCAAATTATTACGTGCGGTTGTGACGGATAAAGATGGTACAGCCAGGCGGGCGGAAGTTGCGCCTTATCGTGTTGGTGGTAAAACAGGTACGGCGAATAAGGTCGTAAACGGCAAATATTCAAAAACTAAAGTGCTTACCAGTTTTGTTGGTGTATTTCCGGCAGATAAACCAGAATATGTTGTGTTTGTTATGCTTGATGAGCCGCAAGCAACCAAAGCATCTAAAGGTTTAACTGTTGCAGGCATGAATGCGGCGCCAACGACAGGGCGCATTATCTCTCGTTTGGCACCTTTATTTAGAATGAAGCCGTTTTTTCCTGTCTTAGAGCGGGTTTCATTTAAAAGAGACTAGTTTCCTTCATTAAAAAGGTGCTTTTGGGTGCCTTTTTTGATGTTTCCTTTTGGTTATCCACGTTTTTGGGTGGAACTTTCAGATTTTTCCTTCCTCTACTGGTGATTGCTTGTTTTCAGGTAATGCTTTGTGCTAAAGCCACTTAAAAAAGACCTCTGTATAATGGTTCTTTTTGTCTCTGGCGTCGTCAATATTCGCCTGCGGTGCTCAAATAGTTTTGTCTATGTTCCGCTCCTCGGCTTCATATTTCCTAGCCAGAGACAAAAATTCCTCATTATTCAGAAGTCTTTTAAACTATGTGGTGCATTCAATTTCTTAACTAACTGCTCCGCTTGAATTTAATTGAGGGGACAGGTCACCATTGATGAAGCTATCTGAATTAATTGAAGGATATCAAGGGCCAGATGTTGAAATTACTGGCATTACGGCGGATAGCCGTGAGGTGGCACCTGGTTTTTTATTCGCAGGCTTACCTGGTGTCCAAATTGATGGTGCTTCATTTATTGATCAGGCCCTTCTTCAAGGTGCTGTTGCTGTTCTCACTCATGACAAGTTTGATGGCGAGTTGCCTGAAGGCGTGCCACTACTGCGCCAGGAAGATCCGCGCCTTGGTTTGGCTGAATTGGCGGCAAAGTTTTATGCGCCGCAGCCAGATTTGATTGTTGGGGTGACAGGTACCAACGGTAAAACTTCTGTTGCGAGCTTTGTGCGCCAGATTTGGGAGCAGATTGGGATTGATGGGGCCAGCCTCGGTACTGTTGGTATTGTCTCCAAATTAGGAGAAGAAAAGCTTGCTCATACCACGCCTGATCCTGTGACTTTGCACAAAGCTCTTAAAAAACTAACAGAAGCCGGTGTTGATCATTTGGCGCTTGAGGCTTCCAGTCATGGGTTGGCGCAACGCCGGCTGGATGGTTTGAATTTTACAGCTGCTGCTTTTACCAACATTACCCGCGATCATTTAGATTATCATGAAACCTTTGAAGCTTATTTCAATGAGAAAAAACGGCTTTTCTCTGAGCTGTTGGGTGAAAATGGCATCGCTGTGATTGATGCCGATGCGCCGGGGGCAGGCCGGATTATTGAAGTCTGTGAAACGCGCTATATGAATGTGATGACCATTGGGCAAAAAGGGCGTTATTTAAACATTAAATCTTGTGAGATTGATGGGTTTTCTCAAAAACTGACACTTGTTCATCACCGCGGAACATCTGTTGTCCATCTGCCGCTTGTTGGGCATTTTCAGGCGAGTAATGCTCTTGTGGCAGCGGCACTTGTTGCGGCTGGTGGAATTTCTATCAGTGAAATTTTGCCCGCGCTAGAGAAACTAAAAGGCGCTAAAGGGCGGTTAGAACTTGCAGGTAGCAAGGACTTTTCTGAGGCTTCTCAAACGGCACCAGTTTTTATTGATTATGCTCATACGCCTGATGCGTTAGAGACAGCGATTGAGGCTCTGCTTCCTTATAAGAAGAATAAACTCCATGTTGTGTTTGGTTGTGGTGGGGATAGAGATAAGGGCAAGCGGCCTATGATGGGTGAGATTGCGACGCGTCTTGGTGACCAGGTTTATGTGACAGATGATAATCCGCGTGGTGAAGACCCTACTGTTATTCGCTCTGAAATTTTAGCGGCGAGCCCAGGTGCTGTTGAGATTGGGGATAGAGCTTTGGCCATTGAGACTGCTGTTCGAGCCTTAGAGCCTGGGGATATTCTGTTGGTAGCTGGTAAAGGGCATGAGGCGGGGCAAATTATTGGCTCTGAGGTTCTTCCCTTTTCAGATCATGAGGCCGTTGAAGCGGCGCTTGCAAAGGTTTAACTGCGCCTGAGATTTAATTTATTTGATAGGCAATAGAGAGTTTGGATGGCTTAATGGATCATTTATGGACAGTTGGTGAAATTGCTGAAGCTGTGAATGGTGAGGTTGATGGTGTTTTAGACGGCGAGCCTGTTAGCGCTTCAATTTCTGTGCTTTCTCAAGGAATTGAGAGTGTCTCTATTGATAGTCGGACCTTAGAAGAACAAGCGCTTTATATTGCTATTCAAGGGGTTAGCCAGGATGGGCATTTGTATGTAGCTTCTGCATTTAAAGAAGGTGCGAAAGCTTGTCTGGTCTCAAAAGAGTTTGAGCTTGAGGATTGTGAAGGCATTCTCATTCGCGTTGATGATACCTTCAAAGCTTTGCAAGATTTAGGAGCAGCGTCGCGCGCGCGGTGTTCTGGTAAAATAATCGCAGTAACCGGTAGTGCAGGTAAGACCGGCACGAAAGAGGCGATGCGGGAGATGCTAGAGATGTTTGGTAAAACCCATGCGTCTGTTAAGTCTTTTAATAACCACTGGGGTGTGCCGCTCACGTTATCACGGATGCCAAGGGATACTGAATTTGGTGTTTTTGAAGTTGGGATGAACCATGCGGGTGAGATTTCCCCGCTTTCAAAACTTATTCAGCCAGAAATTGCGCTCATTACAACAGTTGCGCCAGCGCATATTGGGCATTTTAATAATGAAGAAGAAATTGCAGATGCTAAGGCTGAGATCTTTGATGGTTTGGTTGAAGGGGGCGCTTGTTTGCTTCCTGCTGATAACAGGCATTTTGAGAGATTAGCACGAGCGGCTAAAAAACAAGGTGTTCAAAAGATCTATAGTTTTGGCCAGGCTGAGGGGGCTGATGTTAAATTACTCTCCGGACAGTTTGGCAGTGAGGGAAGCACTCTTAAAGCTGACTGTTTTGGGGAGGTGATTGAGTTTGATATCTCAATTGCGGGTGAGCATATTGCGATGAACTTGCTGGGCAGTCTTGGCTGTTTGAAACTGGCAAGTGTGGAACTTTCTCAAGCTTCTCAAAAATTAGCACAGCTGGTAGCGCCTCCGGGGCGGGGTGTTTTGCATAATTTGTCACTGACATCTGATGGTGCATCACCTGTTTTGCTTATTGATGAGAGCTATAATGCGAACCCACCTTCTATGGAAATTGCGCTAAAGAATTTAAGTGCCAGGAAAGAAAGTACATATTGCCGCCGTATTGCGGTTTTAGGGGATATGTTGGAACTTGGAGATCATTCATTGAAATATCACCGCGATATTGGCGCATTAATTGGCACTCTGGATGTGGATTTGGTATTTGCTGCTGGTGAAATGATGTCACATATGTTTAATGAAGTGCCAAGTGCGCAGCAAGGGGCCTATGCTGAGACTT
This sequence comes from uncultured Hyphomicrobiales bacterium, assembly GCA_964022305.1. Lineage (GTDB taxonomy): Bacteria > Pseudomonadota > Alphaproteobacteria > Rhizobiales > HXMU1428-3 > HXMU1428-3. The sequence goes on from CAXIBI010000030.1 coordinate 8,917, forward strand.
CGAAAGATCTTATTGCTCCAATCGAAGAGTGCTTGCAATCTGGTGATGTTTTAATGATAAAAGGGTCACTTGGAAGTGATATGGGGTCTATCGTTTCTGCACTTTGCGAAAAATATAAGAATAAACTTTAGGCCCAAAGCCTAAATAAACTCAATAAATGAGGGAACTGTTCGATGTTATATGAGTTGGTGAGCTTTTCTGACCAGTTTGGGGCACTAAACGTCTTTCGCTATATTACGTTTCGCACTGGTGGCGCCATCATGACAGCGTTGCTGTTTGTCTTTTTGTTTGGTCCGAGTTTGATCAAGAACTTGCGTGTGCGCCAAGGAAAAGGTCAGCCTATTCGTGAAGATGGCCCGCAACGCCATATTATTGAAAAGCAAGGCACGCCAACTATGGGCGGGTTGATGATTTTGGCTGCTGTGTTTGTCTCAACCATCCTCTGGGGGAATTTGCGCAATCCTTATGTTTGGGTGGTGTTGTTTGTAACGCTCTCCTATGGGCTTATTGGCGGGTATGATGATTATTTGAAGGTTGCTAAGCGCACGACTGATGGGTTTTCAAGTCGTATTCGTTTGGGGTTAGAGATTTTGGTTGCGGCCATTGCTTGTGCAATTTTTATGTCTCTTGGCAAAGAGCCATTTTCAACCGCCATTACCGTACCGTTTTTTAAAGAATTACTGATTAATTTTGGTGCTGTTTTCTTCATCTGTTTTGGAGCGCTAGTGATTGCGGGTGCTGGTAATGCGGTGAATTTAACTGATGGGCTTGATGGTCTTGCGATTGTGCCAGTTATGATTGCAGCGTCGACATTTGCTGTGATTGCTTATTTGGTGGGGCACGCGACATTTTCTGATTATTTGCAAATTCATTTTGTGCCAGGCACTAGTGAGTTGATGGTGCTGTGCGGGGCGCTTGTTGGCTCTGGCCTTGGCTTTTTGTGGTTTAATGCGCCGCCTGCGATGATTTTTATGGGTGACACTGGATCTTTGGCTCTTGGTGGTGCGCTGGGAGCGATCGCGGTTGCTGTGAAACATGAATTGGTGCTTGGTATTGTTGGTGGTTTGTTTGTTTTAGAAGCAGTTTCTGTGATTGTTCAGGTGGCGTCATTTAAACTCACTGGCAAGCGTGTGTTTCGTATGGCGCCGCTCCATCATCACTATGAACAAAAGGGCTGGGCGGAGCCGACTATTGTGGTGCGCTTTTGGATTATCGCAGTTGTACTTGCGTTGATTGGTTTAAGTACGCTTAAGTTGCGTTAGGAAAGATGATTGCTTGGGGTGGAGCTAAAAGGGGATGGTTGTGAAGTTTTCTCTCTCTCACGGGCTATTCTGTCGCTGAAGCGACAGGCCCTCCGAGGGGCGGAGCAACGCGCCGGACGCCTCTCGGCGTCATGTCCCATTGCCTGAAGTAGGCAATGCTCCTTCTTCGTAATGTTAGTATTGAGATTTAGAGGGAGTGAGTTTTTTCTCTTCTGGTAACCTAGTTTTGCTGTGTTTGTTATGTTCTGATATCTGATAATCTATTAGGATGCCTTCGTTATGATTCCCATTACAGTTTACAAAGATAAAACAGTTGCTTTGTTTGGGCTTGGCATTACTGGCTTAAGCGCTGCCAAAGCTTTATCAGCTGGTGGCGCCAAGGTGATTGTTTGGGATGAAAATGAGAGCAGGTGTGAGGCGGCGCAAGAACAAGGCTTTGAGGTTGCAGATTTAAACGAGGCGGATTGGACACAATTTGATGCTTTGCTTCTCTCACCTGGTGTGCCGCTCACACATCCAGAGCCCCATTGGACTGTGAAAAAAGCGCAAGAAGCTAGTGTTCCTATAATTGGTGACACAGAACTGTTTTTCCAAGAATTTTTACACCGTGGCGCGCAGGATAGAGTTTTAGCGCTTACGGGGACGAATGGGAAATCTACGACGACAGCGCTTACAACTCATATTTTAAATGAGGCTGGTGAAACAGCTATTATGGGCGGCAATATTGGTTTTGGCGTTTTGGATATGCCTGACTTTGCTTCATCTGATAGTGAGGCTGGTAAGATATATGTGTTGGAGCTTTCCTCTTATCAAATTGATTTAACGCCGTCTCTTTGCCCTACAGCTGCCGGATTGCTTAATATCACGCCTGATCATATTGATCGTCATGGGACGGTTGAGCATTATGCTGAGGTGAAAGCGAAGATATTTGCAAATTTAGCTGAAGACAATTTAGCTGTGATTTCGTTTGATGATATTTATTGCCAACAAATTGCCTTGGAGCTATCTACGAAGAGCGATGTTTTTTTTGTAAGCTCAGCGCCAAATATTGAAAATGGTGTTTTACTCGATGATAGTGGGTTTACGATCATCAATGATGCAGTGCAAGGACGGCGGATCGATTTAAGTGAAGCCTCTAATTTGCGCGGTAAGCATAATGCGCAAAATGCTGCTTTTGCATTTTTGCTGGCTTTGAAAGCCTCTAACAATTTAGAGGGACTGGTGAGTGGTTTTTACACCTTCCCGGGGCTTGAGCACCGGATGCAGCAAATCGCTCATATCATTGAAGAAAACCCGTCATTGAATTTAAAGCGCACTATTTTGTTTGTAAATGATAGTAAGGCAACCAATGCTGAGGCAAGTGAACAGGCCTTGAAGAGCTTTTCTGAAGTTTACTGGATTGCAGGCGGTGTTGCAAAAGATGGGGGCATTGAGGGACTTACATCTCATTTAGATGGGGTGCGCCATGCCTTTTTAATTGGAGAAGCGGCAGCTGATTTTGCTGATAGCTTGAAACAGGCTAATGTGCCTTTTGAAATTTGCACCGATCTGGAAACGGCTGTTCGCCAAGCTCTTTTAGAGGCTCTTAAAGTAAAAGATGGTGAGGGTGCCATATTGCTTTCACCAGCGGCTGCTAGTTTTGACCAATACCCCAATTTTGAAGTGCGGGGTGAAGCTTTCTCTTCTATTGTTGAGGGGATAGAGGGGGTTTCTATGATCCAGAGACAAGTTGTAAGAGAAGAGGCTTAATGCATGGTTTTGTCGCGATCTGAAAGGAGCCATTTGACCGAATGGTGGTTCACGGTAGACCGCACTGTTCTTGGCCTCTCATTTCTGCTCCTCACATTTGGTATTATCATGTTGCTTTCGGCTAGCCCGCCGGTGGCCATGCGCAAGGATTTGCCGCATTTCTTTTTTGTGCAGAGACAGTTGGTGTTTGCTGTTTTTGGTTCAGCGCTTTTGCTCGCTGTTTCTTTCCTATCAGTACCTAATATTCGGCGATTGTCATTGGCTTTGTTTGTTCTATCACTTCTCTCTATGGTTGGAGTGTTGCTATTTGGGCCTGAGATCAATGGGGCGCAGCGCTGGATACGTGTTGCTGGGGTCTCGTTACAGCCCTCTGAAATTTTAAAACCTGCTTTTATTATTCTTACCGCTTGGGCCTTTTCAGAAGGATTGAAGCGCAGTGATGTACCAGCTAATCGTGTGGCGATTGGGTTTTATGTGATCTCAGCCATATTGTTGATTTTGCAGCCGGACTTTGGGCAAACGCTTTTGCTTACGGCGACTTGGGTGGGGATGTTTTTTTTAGCTGGTCTTGCCTGGGGGTGGGTGATCTTTTTCCTCTTTGCCGGGCTTGGGGCTCTGGCTTTGGGGTATCAATTTTTACCTCATGTGAAATCGAGAATTGATCACTTTCTTGATCCTTCTGGTGAGAATTATCAGATTGCCCGGGCTTTAGAAGCGTTTCGGCAAGCTGGGTGGTTTGGCCGGGGGCCAGGTGAGGGGAGTTTGGCCGAGCAGTTTTTACCAGATGCTCATAATGACTTTATCTTTGCGGCCATTGCGGATGAATTTGGTATTTTGGCTTGCCTCTTATTGTTGTTCATTTTTGGCGGGATTGTGTTTCTCTCGCTTACGCGCTCAAGGGAGATGAAAGATCCGTTTATTCGTTTAGCGGTTTCAGGCTTGATGTTATTATTTGCGCTGCAAACGTCAATTAATATGAGTGTAAATTTAGGACTTATTCCAGCCAAGGGGATGACCTTGCCATTTATTTCTTATGGGGGGACATCTCTTTTGGGGACAGCTTTGTTATTAGGGATGACATTGGCGCTCACGCGGCGCCATCCATTAAGCACGGGGCGTTTTGACTAGAGTTTGTAGGTTAAGGGTTTTGATATGGCGCAGAAAAAAGTTTTATTAGCTGCTGGTGGCACTGGCGGACATTTGTTCCCGGCCTTTGCTTTAACTGAAGAGTTAAAACGCCGTGGTGTTGAGGTGCATATTGTCACCGATGAGCGGGTTGATGAAATGGTGGGGAATAGCCCGGCTGATTATATGCATGTGGTTCCATCTGCAACCTTGAAGGGGAAAAACCCGATCGCACTTTTCAAGACTGCGATTACTTTATGGCGTGGGATTTTAGCGGCGCGAAAATTATTGAAAAAAATAAAGCCGGATTTTGTGCTGGGGTTTGGTGGGTATCCGACGTTTCCGCCGCTTATTGCTGCGGGGCAATTGGGTATTAAAACGGGGTTGCATGACCAAAATGCTGTTATGGGCCGGGCGAATAAACTTTTGGCCACTCGTGTTGATGTGATTGCGACCTCTTTTGAAAGTGTCAAATATCTCCCTGATAGTTGTCTCTCTAAGGTTACTTTAACGGGTAATCCGGTGCGCGATAAAGTATTGGCAGTGAAAGATGTGCCTTATCCAGCGCTTGATGCTCAAAAATTAGCAAGCGGTGAGCAGAAGTTTAAAATTTTGATATTTGGTGGTAGCCAAGGAGCGCGCTTTTTCTCTGACTTTTTCCCGACTGCTTTTGCAGAGCTTGGTGATGAGACGCGCGGCAAACTCTCCATCGTGCAACAATGCCGTGAAGAAGATTTGGACCGGGTGCGGGCTCTTTACCAATATTCTGATATTGAGGCGAAGTGCGAGACATTTTTTGATAATTTACCGGCCGAGATGAGCGCGGCTCATTTGGTTATTTCGCGCTCTGGAGCCTCGACAGTTGCAGAATTATCAGTTTGTGGGCGCCCTGCCATAATGGTGCCGCTTCCGCATGCGTTGGATAATGATCAGTTATTAAACGCAAAAATATTAGAAAAAGCGGGCGCAGGTTGGATTTTAGAGCAAAAAAACATCACAATGTCTGGTTTTCATAAGCTAATAGCTGAGTTAATGGATGATCCTTCGCGCTTGCAAGTTCACGCGAATGCTGCCAAATCGGTAGGTAAGTCTGATTCTGTTGTGAAATTAGCTGATTTGGTGCTCGAATCCGGTTAATTAACTTGTGCTAAGTTTTGCGTAGGTTTGATTTGCAATTAAACTGTTAACGTTTATGGTGCCGCACGGTTTGTCTGTCTTTGAAACCTATACTTCATTGATAATGTGGTCTGAGTGTTGATTGAAATTTTTGAGGGAATTTAATATATGCAACTGCCTTTGGATATCGGCTCTTTACATTTTGTTGGCATGGGTGGCATTGGTATGAGTGCCATTGCTGAGATTTTGCTGAGTATGGGGTACTCGGTTCAGGGCAGTGATATGAACAAAAACGCGAATGTAGAGCGCCTTATCTCAAAGGGTGCGAAAGCGTTTATTGGCCACCAGGCTTCAAATGTTGAAGGGGCGTCTGTAGTTGTTGTCTCATCAGCTATCAAACATGATAATCCTGAATTGGTGGCTGCTCGGCAAGCGGGTATCCCGGTAGTTTTGCGGGCTGAGATGCTGGCTGAATTGATGCGCATGAAATCATCAATCGCTGTAGCTGGCACACACGGGAAAACCACGACAACCTCTTTAATTTCAACGGTGCTTTGCGCAGGTACGATTGATCCGACTGTGATTAATGGGGGCATTATTGAAGCCTTTGGCTCTAATGCGCGGGTTGGACAAGGTCAATGGCTTGTGGCTGAAGCGGATGAATCTGATGGCAGCTTTTTAAAATTGCCGGCGCAGATTGGCATTATCACCAATATTGACCCTGAGCATATGGAACACTATGGGGATTTTGAGGGTGTAAAGGCTGCCTTTAAGCAGTTCTCATTACAAATTCCGTTTTATGGTTTCACGCTTGTTGGCATTGATCACCCGGTTGTGCGTGAAGTGGTTGATGATTTGCGCGTCGACAAGAGTTTAACTTCAAAGAAGATCCTCACTTATGGTGAAGCTGAAGAAGCTGATATTCGTCTCATAAATTGCGTGCCTGGTTCAGGTGAGCTGACATTTGATCTTCAATTCTCAAGCAATATGCTTGGCGGGGCACAAACGCTTACTGGATTTAAATTACCAATGCCTGGGCATTATAATGCGCTTAATGCAGCGGTTGCTGTGGCGGTTGCCCATGAGCTTGGTGTTGAGACGTCAGATATTCGTGATGGGCTTGCAGGGTTTAGCGGGGTGAAGAGACGCTTCACTCATGTTGGCTCCGTTCAGAATTTTGATATTTATGATGATTATGCTCATCATCCGGTTGAGATTAGTTCTGTGCTTGGGGCATCTAAATCTTCTACGAAAGGGCGCGTGATTGCGATTATGCAGCCGCATCGTTATTCACGGTTAGAGTGTCACTTTGAAGAGTTTCAGGCTTGTTTTGATGATGCTGATATTGTGGTTATGGCGCCTGTTTTCGCAGCTGGTGAAAACCCGATTGATGGAATTAATCATGAGACATTGGGAGCCGGTGTTGCCGCGCGCGGTAATGATGTGCGTTATATTTCACATTCAACAGATTTAGCGCCGCTTTTAAGCGAGATTGCCAAGCCGGGTGATTTAATTATTGGTTTGGGTGCGGGAAGCATTTCGAACTGGATGCATAATTTGCCAAATGAATTAAAAGAGGTAGCCGCTTAGGTTCTCTGAGTTTTTAAATTTTATTGCAGTGGTCCATGCTGCGTTTCTTTGCTTTTTATAAAGAGTTTTCAGTATTTGATATTTATGTATGTTTTTATATCGTTCGTTTTCTATAAGCGTAATTAGATGTAAAAGCATTTCCAATTTGGAGAGACATATGGGTTTTGAAGATCATTTAGAGCGTTTTCAAGAGGCACTGCCTGACTTGCGCGGGCGGTTGAAGGCGAATGCTTTGATGTCTGAGATTACCTGGTTTCGGGTTGGTGGGCCGGCGCAACTTTTATTTACGCCAGCTGATGAAGCCGATCTTAGCTTTTTCATGAAAAACAAACCGGTTGAATTGCCCATTACAGTGATAGGGCTTGGCTCAAATTTGCTTGTGCGTGATGGGGGAATTCCTGGCATTGTTGTTCGTTTGGGGCGTGGGTTTAACTCAATTGAAGCGCTTGATAGCCACAGGCTTAAAGTTGGGGCAGCTGTTCCAGATATGAAATTAGCGAGAGCTGCGGCTGAGCACGGCGTAGCAGGCCTTAGTTTTTATCGGGGCATTCCTGGCTCTATTGGCGGTGCGCTTCGCATGAATGCCGGCGCGCATGGTGGTGAGACGAGAGATTACTTAGTTGAAGCGCGCGCTGTTGATTATCAGGGCAATATTCATAGCTTTACGGCTGAAGAAATGGGGCACACATATCGCAATTGTGCTCTGCCGTATAATTACATTTTCACTGAAGCAACTTATCAAGGCCAACCTGGAGAGCCTGAAGAAATTGAGAAGGCGAACGCTGAAGTTGTTGCTTACAGGGAAGAAAAGCAGCCTGTGAAAGATCGCACTGGTGGTAGCACTTTTAAAAATCCGCCTGGGCATAGCTCTTGGAAGCTGATTGATGAAGCGGGATTGCGCGGTTTTAAAATTGGGGGCGCGAAAGTTTCTGAAAAGCACTGTAACTTTTTAATCAATGAAGGGGAAGCTACGGGCACCGATTTGGAGACCCTTGGTGAAACTGTTCGTAAGCGTGTTTTCGAGCATAGTGGCGTTAAGTTGGATTGGGAAATAAAACGACTTGGCGTTGCTGAGGTCATGGGAGAGGATTTGGCGCAATGATAGATGAAAATGCCCACGTTGCGGTTTTACTGGGTGGTTGGTCTGCTGAGAGAGAGGTGAGCCTCAATAGTGGTAAGGCTTGCGCTGAAGCGCTTCGCGAAGAAGGTTTTAAAGTTACCGAAGTTGATGTGCAGCGTGACATTGCGTCTAAGTTAGAAGAGTTGAAGCCAGATGTTTGTTTTAATGCGCTGCATGGGCCGTTTGGTGAAGATGGCTGCATTCAAGGTTTGTTGGAAATTTTAGATATTCCTTATACCCACTCAGGTGTACTTGCGTCTTCTTTGGCCATGAATAAAAAGGTTGCCAAAGACATACTTGCCAAAGCGGGTGTGCCTGTTGCGAGTGACAAGGTGGTCAAGCGCGGTGAAGCAGCACTTGGGCATTTGAAATTGCCGCCTTATGTGCTCAAGCCTGTTGCAGATGGCTCTAGCTTTGGTATTTTTATTGTGAAAGATATTGATAGCCCGCCTCCAGGGGCCGATATCTTAGCAGCTGGTGCTGAAGATGATGACATGCTCATTGAAGAGTTTGTTGATGGGTTAGAGCTGACTTGTGGGGTATTGGGCACGCGCGCGCTTGATGTCACTGAAATTCGCCCTGAAAATCATGAATTCTATGATTATGATGCTAAATATGCACCAGGTGGGTCTCAACACATCATTCCGGCAGAAATTTCACCAAATATTTACCAATTCATACAGAAATGGACTCTAACAGCCCATAATGCGCTTGGCTGCCGTGGTGTGAGTCGTGCTGATTTTCGTTATGACGAAAAGAAAGATTTACTTGTTTGTCTTGAAGTGAATACGCAGCCCGGTATGACAGCGACATCGCTTTTGCCTGAAATGGCAGAAAAAGCGGGCTGGAGTTTTAATGAGCTTGTACGCTGGATTTTGGAGGATGCATCTTGCAATCGATGACGGATAGAGGGAGACGGTCACAGTCTGAAGTGGAACCTTCAGATAGCCTGCCTTCTATTGGTTGTTATGTTAAAGATGAATTCGCTGAAGAATATAATATTGCCCCTGCTTCTGATCGCTATCAGCCCCGAACCTCAAAGCGGCGTTCTTTTGGTCGGTTTTGGTTTGCCCTTAGCTTTTTACTCATTATTGCTGTCGGGCTCTATTTAGGCTTTAGGCGGCACATTCCAGATGATTTTTCTGTTATAGCTTTGGTTGAGGATTATAGTCACAGAGTTTACGCTTTGGTGCAGTTCCCCATTAAAGAAGTTCATATAGCTGGCCATAAATACACCAAAGAAAAAGAGATTATAGGGCGCTTAGGAGAGATTTGGGATCACTCACTTGTTTCGCTCAATACGCTTGAAGCGCAGCGTAATATTGAAACTTTGCCTTGGGTTTTGCGCGCTGAGGTGCAGCGGGTGTTTCCGCATGGGTTGAATATTTTTGTTGAAGAGCGCCAACCGATTGGGCGGTTTGTTACGCTTTCTGGAACTTTTGTTTTTGATAAGTATGGTTTTTTAATTGAAAAGGCGAAAGTAGGCTCGCATTTTCAGCTGCCGATTTATGAGGGAGTAGGTGCTCCCAAGCAAGCTGAAGATTTGCGCGAAATTTTGACAAAATTTGATGATCTACAACCTCTCATTGTTCGGTTTCAAAGGGTTGATGATCGTCGTTGGACTTTGATTTTGCATAATGAAATGCAAGTTATGTTACCAGAGGCCAAAGTTGAGGGGGCATTGAGCCGCTTAAGGGCGCTGCAAGCTCAACATAATATTCTAAACCGTGAATTGGCTCATATTGATTTACGGCTTGGGGATCGGATCACTTTGCGGCCTAAAAAGAGTAAAAACATTAAAATCTTTTCAAAAGAAACTAATTTTTCTGTCAGTAAAGAGGCCGCTAAGGATAATTTATAGTTTGTGTTCGCCTTATTAGAGCATATTCTTTTCTAATTGAATCGGATCTATGCTCTAAAATTTTGTTTTGCGCACAATTCTTTCGAGCCTCGTTTCGCTCCGTTCGGATTGTGCTCTAAGCTAAAGTTTTTCTTTTGATTTGCAATAAATAATAGAAAGTTGAAGACCCTCATGTTTGGGCGCTCAAAACAAACCAAAAAAATGGGCTCTAACGTTGCGATTATTGACCTTGGTACGACGAAATTTACCTGTTTGATTGGGGAATGGATTGAAGGTGAACTACCACAGGTTCGCTCAGGTCCTTTATCAGCTCCTTCTTCAGAGGGGTTATCGCATGGCGAATTCGCTCAAGACGGGGGAGTGCAGTCTCGTCCATTAGGCTCTGTTCTTCGTATTGTGGGTTATGGTCATCAACGGGCCAGAGGCATGAAGGCCGGCGTGCTGGTTGATCTGGATGCAGCTGAAAATGCTGTGCGCGATGTGGTGAGCCAGGCTGAGAAAATGGCAGGGATGAGAGCTGAGAATGTGGTTGTTTCAGTTTCTTGTGGGCGTTTGCAATCATTAAATTATACCACAAGCGTGCAGTTAGATGGGGCACCCGTGCGCCCAAATCATATTGATGAAGTGATTGTCACAGGGCGTGATTATGCAGCTGAAGATGGCCGCGCCGTATTGCATCTTATGCCGCTTGGTTACACACTTGATGAGGCAACAGGGGTTGTCGACCCTTCAAATATGGTTGGTGAGCTTTTAGAGCTTGATCTACATGCGGTTGTTGCTGAAGTCTCTCCTTTGAAGAATATTGCTCTTTTGCTTGAGCGTTGTCATTTGCGCGCCGCGCGGATTATGGCGACCTCTTATGCCAGTGCCTTGGCTGTGGCTGACCCGAGTGAAATAGAGCTTGGGACAACAGTGATTGATATAGGCGGTGGGACAACGAAGCTGGCGCTTTTTGCGAACGGGTATTTTGTTCACTCTGATGCGATTGCTATTGGCGGTGATTTGATTTCATTTGAGATTGCGCAAGCGTTGAATTGCCCCTTGCAGGAGGCTGAGCGGATTAAAGTGCTTTATGGCTCTGCTTTTTCAGCTGGGATTAAGCTTGAAGGTACTGAGTGGGATAAGCCTATTCAATATTCAATTGTTGGTGAGGGGCAAGTTTCTGAAGGGCAGATCAGTACGGCACAATTGGCTGATATTATCAGACCGAAAGTTCAGCATATTTTATCTGTGGTTATGGATCGCCTTAATAATAGCGGTTTTGGTGGGCATTCTGGCCAAAGACTGATTCTAACCGGTGGTGGTAGTCAGCTTAATGGACTTGCTGAATTTGCCTCTGAGGTATTTTCTAAACCGGTGCGCTTAGGAGCGCCGCCGGCACTTGGTGGGCTGCCACCAGAGATGATGGGCGGCGCGTTTGCTAGCTCTGTTGGGTTGTTTGAGGCTTTACAACGCTATGATTTGGCAGATGAATTCACTATGAAAGCGGCGCGCGGACAGCATCAGGGCGGTTATTGGGCACGTATGGGAACGTGGCTGAAAGATAGTTTTTGATTATTTTAAATTGCTTTTGGCGTTTAATAGGCCGAATCAGTTAGTATAATCAAGTGCTTCCTTATGAAGCGGGGAAACAAATGAGTTCAAATGTCAATAATTTTCATGAACTGCGCCCACGCATAATTGTGATGGGTGTTGGTGGTGCTGGTGGCAATGCGGTTAATAATATGATCGCATCGGGGCTGCATGGCGTTGAGTTTGTTGCGGCAAATACAGACGCGCAAGCGCTTTCAACATCTGGCGCTGATATTCGCTTGCAGTTAGGTGTGAACCTAACTGAAGGGCTTGGTGCTGGCTCTAACCCTGAAATTGGAGAAGGTGCTGCTGAAGAAGTTTTGGAAGAAATGAAAGAACTTCTTTCCGACGCGCATATGGTGTTTATTGCTTGTGGCATGGGTGGTGGCACCGGAACGGGTGCTGCGCCTGTCATTGCTCGTATTGCACAAGACCTTGGGGTTCTCACAGTTGCGGTGGTAACCAAGCCTTTCCAATTTGAGGGGCAACGGCGTATGCGTATTGCAGAAGCTGGCATTGAACAACTTCGTAACTATGTTGATACGATGATTGTGATCCCCAATCAGAATTTATTCCGTCTTGCCAATGAGCAAACGACTTTTGCCGATTCATTTTGCTTGGCTGACTCTGTTTTGAACTCAGGTGTTGCTTGCGTAACCGATCTCATTATGAAAGAGGGGTTGATTAACCTAGATTTTGCTGATGTGAAGACGGTTATCACTGAAATGGGTGCTGCCGTTATGGGCACTGGTGTTGCCCATGGTGAAGGACGCGCGCGCAAAGCAGCTGAAGAAGCGATTTCTAATCCGCTTATTGATGATATTTCTTTAGCGGGTGCCAAGGGCTTGCTAATTTCCATTTCTGGCGGTCAGGATATGACATTGTTTGAAGTGGATGAAGTGGCAAGCCGTATTCGCCAGGAAGTCGATCAAAACGCGAATATTATCGTAGGCGCTACGTTTGATGATCAATTAGAAGGCTATTTGCGAGTGTCACTGGTGGCTTCTGGTCTTAATCGGGGGCATCCTGAGTCAATGCATGTTGAAGCTGACAGGCGCCGCATGGAAATTGATTCTGAAATAGAGCAAAATACGCTTGGGTTAAATGAACGTTTGAAATCTCTCAATTCTGAGCCTGAAGCTGGTGATGGTTTAGCAAAGGGTGGCCAGGGGCAAAATAATGCGCCCTCTTTGGACCCTTCACAGCAACCTCTACCAGGTGGGAGAATGAGACCTCAACCTCCTTTAGGTCAGTCTGGTGAAGAGCCTGGAATGAATAGAGGTGATCTATCTGGCCAAAGAGGAGAGCGCGGTGCTCAGCAGGGACGTGGTAATGTGAGGGTTGTTAATAAGCCGCCTCGTTTTATGGCATCTGAGCCTG
>CAXIBI010000031.1:0-21488 GCA_964022305.1 uncultured Hyphomicrobiales bacterium
TTTCTTTCTCCATTGAGAGATGGTCTGCTCGATTTTAATAGAAGACTATCGATTTGGTTTTGATTGTCTTCAAGTGCTTGATTTAAACGGTTGAGTTTTTCTTCCGTTAAAACGTCAACACTTGCTTTTTGTTCAAGCTCATTGAGGCGCGTATCGTTGGTTTGTTTAAACTCGTCAAATGCGTTCATGAATTGATCAAAGGCTGAATTAATTTCAGCATCGTAGCCGACTTGCTCAGCTTTGGTTTCATATGTTTTGGGAGGGGTTTGGTCTTTCATTGTAACTCCAAATTTTATGTGAATTTTTGGGCTGCCTTTAAGAGTTTTTCACTTAAGGGCATTTGCTTTTTTTGATCACTTGTTGCTTCAGCTTCTCGCGTGAATGCTAGTGATTTGAAGCCTTTCGCGATTGCGGTTTGGGCTTGCTTTCTGGTGAAGCCTGCATCTCGCATAAGCCACCGTTCGAAATCTCTGATTGTTGGATATCCGCTAGAAATATCTAACGACTTTACCCGATCCACTCTTGCATCTGGGTGCATCGGAAAAGTAACAATGGATATTTCATAAAGGTCAATTTCTAGTAGTTCTCTTACCAGTCCTTGCCTGCTTGCAACTGGTTGTTGCCCATGAAGGGCATTCGCAGTTTTGCTCAAATTTTTCTTTTGAGAGCGTATTGTTTTATAGCCAATCGAGAGGCCATCTAATGCACCTTGCTTCATTAAGCTCAATACTTCTTTGGCGCGCTGAATTTCAGTGAGAAGTTTGCCTTTAACAAACAGGCCTTTGTGGTCTTCTTTTATTGTTTGCCAAACGCCTATGGGTTCGCAAGGGTTGTGCTGATACAGCATTTTTACTGAAAGCGGAGTTTTACTATTTATACCTTTTGCAAAGGCTCCTTTGCGCACGACATCTTTTGACAAATCAACTGTATCAAACAGGCTAGCATAGCCCTCAAATACGCCTTCACATGAGACAGTTTCAAGATTTAAGGGTGCGTATTTTACTTCTCGATCAATGAAATCTTTTGTGCTCATTGACGGTGAAACTCTGGTCCGACTTTTAAAACTCATTCTTCTGCACCCTCCCCTGTTGTCTCTAGGGGTGGGTAACCAATGAGGGCACGTTTTTCATTTTCGCTTAAAAAGTCCGTTTCTTGGAGGCGCTTCCAGAGGGCTTCTCTTTCTTGAGTTAAGGCGGTGACTTCAGTGATATCTGGTTTTAAGCACAGGCTCTCTCCAAAGGAGGGACTAAACCAATTTGAAAGCGATTTTGCACCGCGTTCAACTAGGGGCAAGATGGTTTGGCGCCAAAAGGTTCTATTGGCTTCAGCATAGTTTGAATAAGTATTATCGCCTGGAATGCCTAACAACATTGGAGGGACGCCAAAGGCTAAAGCAATTTCTCTCGCGGCTACGAATTTTGCTTCAATAAAATCCATATCCCTTGGGGTAAGCCCCATATTTTTCCAATCTAACCCGCCTTCTAAAAGGAGGGGCTTGCCAGCATTTGTTGACCCTTCAAAATTTTCTTCTAGTTCTTTTTGTAGACGATCATATTGTTCACTGGTGAGCTGACCTTCACTTGATTTGTAAATAAGCGCCCCTGATGGACGGGCTGAGTTATCGAGTAAGGCCTTGTTCCAACTTGATGCGGCGTTATGTATATCAATTGCTGAGGCGGCCGCTTCTATGGGGCTCATGCCATAATAATCATTTGTTGGGTGAAAGAGTTTTGTGTGTAATATCGGGGCCTGCTCCCCACTTTCTGGGATAGGAAACTCAACAGAATTATTATTTACGGTATAGGTAAATGATTGAGGCCAGCCTTGATTGCCAGCGACTACTTTTATTCTGTCTGGCCTTAAAACATAGAGTTCGCGCGGGGTATCATTTATGCTCACCAATTCGAGATAAGTATTACCTGCGACAAGTAAGAAGCCGTACCATTCTTCTAAAATTTCTGGCCCGCACTGATGTGGATTGGGGTTTTGTAGGAGATCTAATAAGGGGTGATCATGATAATCCTCACCGCCCTCTCTTACCCGCAAAGGAATTGAAGCGGCAGCTTGTGCAATCATGCTCACACATCTGTAACAAATAGCGTTTTGTCCAAAGCCTTCAGTTGCAAAGGAGGTGTAATCCCTTGGGCTCCATTGCGCTTGCCCAAGTTGTTGCATTGAAATGATGGACTTTGCCTGACTTGCCTTTTGCTCACCTTTATAAGGCATGTCATTCGGCACGTTTTTTGGCTGCTTCACCCTTTTGGACTGACTAATCCAAGGAGTGAACAGGTTTTTCCATGATGGCATGTATAGCGACCCTTTATCTAAGCCTGACGAATTTTTATTAAATTTATAAGCGCCGCATTCTCGGCACTGGTGCAGTGTTGAGCATTAAATCTGTTATGGCCCACACAAGTGCATCTAATCGATCCGGACTATTGCCGCTAGACAATCCGCCTGGACCAAAATCGCACATCTGATCTTCTAATTCTTGCATGCAGCCTATATGGCAAATTCTGCCTTGCTCATAGAGAGCGGCAACCGGCTCTGCTCTTGTGAACTTGCCTCGGGTGGCATGAACTTTTTTAATGGGTATTGAGTTATCGACTTGCCTTAGAATAGCTTCGACTAATTCGCCACCTTGATTGACTTCAGCGACGATGCGATCTGCATTGCAGTTATGATATAATTCAACGGCAACTTCAGCCCACTTCAAAGGCGTTAGCCCTTGCACGCTTTGATCCTTTAAAATAAAGCCTGATCCCTCGGTATCAACGCCGGCTGCGATGATGCCGCAAAGGTCAGCTTTTTCACCGCTTGTAACGGGTGGGTCGATAGCAACAACGATGCGCTCTAACTCTGGGCTTGTTCTTTTTCTTAAATGTTCTATTTGATCTCTTTGCCAGAGGGCGTCTTCTCTATCTTCGATGAGCTCACCTTCTAGCTCTTGGCGGCCCAATCTTGTACCACTATATTTTTCATGAACGGTTTTTAAAAAGCTCCTTGATAGGTGCGTTTTATTATCACTTGTTTTAGAGCGCCCGATTACCGTTTTCTCGTTATTTATTATAGACTTAATCAAAGCGGTTGCTCTTGGCGTTGTTGTTATTACCTGGCGTGGTGCTTCGCCTAACCTTAAAGCAAATTGCAACATGTCCCATGTTTCTTCAGGCTTCGACCATTTGCATAATTCATCTGACCAGGCCGCCATAAATTGTGGCCCTCTTAAGCCTTCTGGGTCTTCGGCAGAAAACATTTCTGCGATCGAACCGTTTGGCCAGGTTACCCTTCTTTTAGAGGGTTCAAATAATGGGCGCTCATTTTCTGGGTGTATGGCCAGCAGGCCTGAGACACCCTCGATCATGGTTCGTCTGACATCACCTAAAGTTTCACCTATTAGCGCAATTCTTTTTGCAGGTTCCGTCGCAATTGGTTTTATACCCAGCGCCATTGCCCTTACCCACTCTGCGCCTGCTCTGGTTTTGCCGGCTCCTCGTCCCCCAAGCAGCAACCAAATATGCCAGGCCTGCTCATCACCATTGATATGATTTGGTGGGAGTTGATCGTCTCTTGCCCAAATTTGCCAATCATATTGAAGGGCTTCGAGTTCATTTACAGAGAGAGATTTTAGAAAATTTTTGAGTTTGTTGTTTTTTCTTGTCCCTTCACAATCCTTGAATGAGCTTTTCAAGATTTGTCGCAATTTCTCGGCGTTTGGCGTCCTCATTAATTTTCTGATCTGGGAAATTCGTCTGCTCCCCTTTTTTCTTCAAGGCCTTGCTCTTATTTGAGATATGGGTGTCAGTTTTTATTTCTTGTAATTTTTCATAGGTTCTCACCAATGATGAGAGGGTGCGGGCATCTTTGTCATGATCTGCATCGCACTCCTGACTGCGCATCTTTATGCGCTGCATTAAATCCATTGTGATAAACTCCAATGCATCTTGTAAGGTTGTTACGGGCTGTTGAGCTTTAATTATTTGCTCTTGGCTTCTTGAATTTTTTTCTTGAAGCTTTTGAACTTTTTTCTGGTTAGCTTTTTTCTTTTTTGAGCGGAGTTGCCACCCCTCTTCTCTAGCGCGCTTATACAGCTCTGTTCTTTTTATGTTATGGCGCTGGCAGACTTCTTTGATTGAGATTGAAAGATCTTGATAGTCTTTTTCAATGGCGTCCCATTTTAGATTTTTCTCACCGCTGTTTTTGTTCAAACTGATTGGCACTCCTTTGCAATATTTTTTTCCGCACAATTTTGCTGACCCTCGCTACACTCCGGTCGGATTGTGCTCTTACCTCTGAGTTACTGCAGACATAAAAAAACCAGCTCAAAATCTCTTAGCTCTTCATTCGCTTTGAGATCGGCTGGTTGTGTTTGGTGCTCAACATTTTTAAGATTGTTGCGCACTTTTCTGACTGTACCCTATTTATATCTAAACAGCGGGGCGCTGTCAACATATAAATTCCTATTTTGTGATTTTTTTCCTATTTTTTAAATTCAGCAAATAAATTAGGGGCGAAGTATTTTTCGTCAATCTCATCGTCAACATCTTCTTCGCTTCGTGCCCACCCACGCACGGAGACGCCTGATTGATGAACTGTTTCAGGGTCTTTTGAAACAAGAGGGTGCCACCAATAGAGGGGGTTACCTTCATAAAGCAATCTATAGGCGCAGGTTGGTGGGAGCCAATCTGCTGTTTCTAAAAGCTCTAAGGTCACTTTACTGCAAGTTTGGATGATTTCGTGCCTATTTTCATATGATTTGCACTTACAAGCACCAATATCCAAGAGTTTGCAGGCTACTTTAGTGAACATACGCTCACCTGTGTCTTCATCTTCCAATTGGATGAGACAACATGCGCCGCAGCCATCACAGAGGGCCTCCCATTCTTGCCTATTCATCTCTGATAAGGGTTTGTTTTTCCAAAAGTTGTCTTCAAGCACGGTTCTATCCATTGTCATATACAAGGGGTGTCTTCCACAAGGCACCATAAAAATTGACTTTCTCAAGTGTAAAACCTGGCTTTGTTTCACTCATTTGATTGAGTTTTTATCGCCAGAATGCCATATTCTAGCATTATACAAACCATAGTTTTATTGGGATTTAAAGCTGTGCCTGAATGGATGTTTAAAAAAGGAGAGCGCCAGCACTCTATTAATTTACTTGCCCTTGATTCCAAGTTGGATTCGAGCGTGTTTAATCTATGGCAATTTGTAAAAAATATTTGGCGTTCTTATACAAGCTTTTTCTCCCGTTTTCACCTTACTGGCTATCGTAAACTCTTAAATGAAGGCTTATCTGAAGGGTTTAACTTAGGTGTTGCTGGCCTGATTGTTATGGTCGCCCTTTGTATTCCCTCTGTTCGAATTATTGAGAAGGGAGATTGGCTTGCACGCGGTGAGCTGAGTGTGACTTTCCTTGATCGTTACGGCAATGAAATTGGCCACCGCGGTATTTTGCATGATGCCTCCGTTCCGGTAGATGAATTGCCGGATCATTTTGTCAAAGCTGTTCTTGCCACAGAGGATCGTCGTTTCTTCACTCACTTTGGTATTGATATTTTTGGTACACTGCGCGCCATTGTCGAGAATGCTCGGGCGAATGGGGTTGTGCAAGGCGGTAGTTCTCTTTCTCAGCAATTGGCGAAATTGCTGTTTTTATCCTCAGAGCGTACGATTGACCGGAAGATTAAAGAGGCGTTCCTCGCCCTTTGGCTTGAGAACCATTATGAGAAGAAAGAAATTTTGCGCCTTTATCTCGACAGGGCTTATATGGGGGGTGGTGCGCACGGTGTTGAGGCGGCTTCGCAGCTTTATTTTGGTAAATCCATTCGCGAAGTTTCATTAGCTGAAGCGGCAATGCTGGCTGGAATGTTTAAGGCGCCTACCCGTTATTCCCCTCATGCGAACTTACCTCATGCGCGTGCCCGTGCGAATGAGGTTTTGGATAATATGGTTGAAGCCAGCTTCATGACTGAGGGCCAAGTGCATGGCGCCCGGCTTAATCCGGCTGTTCCGATTTCTCAAGATGATAATCTAAATAGCCCCGAACACTTTCTTGATTGGGCCTTTGATGAAGTGCAAAGGTTGACGAAGAAAAAGGGTGCGCTTTCTTTAACTGTTCAAACAACCATTGATATGGAATTGCAGCAATATGCTGTTGAGGCGGTCTCAAATGTTTTACTTCCTAATCGCAAGATTAAACGGGTTCAAGAAGCGGCTCTTGTTTCAATGACAACTGAAGGGGCTGTGCGCTCTATGGTTGGGGGTAGTGATTATGGTGACAGTCAATTTAACCGCGCTGTGAACGCGAAACGACAGCCTGGCTCGACCTTTAAACCTTATGTCTATCTCACGGCTCTTCAAGCCGGGTTTAAACCCAATAGCCGCGTTGTTGATTACCCGGTTGTTTGTAATCGCTGGTCACCTAAAAACTATAACCGGCGTTATCGCGGTGCTGTTAGTCTTGAGCTAGCCCTTGCTAAATCGATTAACACTATTCCGGTTTGGCTGGCTAAAAAAGTTGGCCATAAAAAGGTTGTTGAGAATACCGTCAAGCTTGGCTTAAAAGGCGTTCGGCCTAATTGCACCATGCCGATTGGTACGGCTGAACTTTCCTTACTTGAACACACCGGTGGTTATGCCACTTTTGCAAATGGTGGCCTGAAAGTGCGCCCTTACTCTATCATTGAGGTTAGAAGTGATAAGGGCAAGGTTCTCTATTCACGAGACAAAGATGAGCTGCCAACAGAGCGGATTTTTGACGTTAAACATATTGCTATGCTCAACCAAATGCTTGGCAAGGTGGTCACTGGTGGTACAGGGCGGCGCGCTAATCTAGATTTCACAGTCTCGGCTGGTAAAACTGGTACTGGCCAGGGATATAAAGATGCTTTCTTCCTAGGCTTTACAGGCAAATATGTGACCGGTGTCTGGTTCGGTAATGATAATAGCCGGCCAACAAACAGAGTGACAGGCGGTAGCCTTCCCACTATGGCTTGGCATGATTATATGGCTAAAGCGCACCGCAATATGAACATTGCTGAAATCCCTGGTATTCCTCTGCATCCTGTTCAGGTCGCTGAGCGCAAACGCCTGGCGTATCTGAGGGCGAATAACCCTGAAGCTAACTTTGATGAGACCAAAGATGAGCGAATGCCTAAACGCACCTTTAAGCTGTTAGGCTCTATCGGAACCTTACTGCAAAAAGCAAAAGATAATTTTGGCTCTATTGCCCCGCCGAAAAAAGCTCCGGCTAAACAACAGGCAAAAGTTGAAATTAAGGGAACACCGCTTCCTCCTTCGGCTAAGAAAAATTAGGGAAACGGAATAAAGACATGTTATTTTTTATTCGATTTGTGACCTATATTTTCCTGGCGATTTTAATCGGGTTTGGTCTTACTGCTCTTTCATTAAGTACTGGGTCTGGTTTAGCTGCCAAACGTGTGGCTGGATGGAAGAGTTGGAAAAATGCTGGTCATATAAATGCAGACCCTTATACACGCGCCTATATTGCCAAAACCGGGCAACTCCCGCTTCCACCTAATATTGTGCAGACTTATTATGCTCTTTATGACAACGCTCATCGCCGTCTGCATACAAGCTGCACTTATGTTGTAGAAAGCTCTGCTGTTCATGCGAAATGGTGGACGCTGGCTGCCTATAACCATAAAGGTGAAGTTTTTAAAAATGACTATGGCCGATATAGCTTTAATGCAGGGAACTCAATGATCCAATTTGATGGGGGATTTAAAATCTTCTTGTCTCAAACTGTACAGCCTAAAAACTGGCTTCCCCTTGGAGACCAGGGGCCTTTTGTGCTTGTACTCAGACTATATCGTAAGCAATTAAGTGAAGCTCAAATAAAAAATGATGGTGAAGTTCCTTTGCCGTTAATTAAACGGGTATCTTGCTAATGACAATTCGGCACATTTTATGGGGTGCAGCAACACTCATCTTGGCTCTCATCATTCATTTCTGCGCAGTCCTTGCCATTCCTCATGTTTCTGAAAATGATGCTTGGAAGCGTTTGTATAATTTTACTGAAGTTAATGAAATGCTTGTGGTTGATACAGTTGAAGAGGCTAATCGTTTATGGGCGTTTCATGCGCCGGATATGAGTTTTGCCCTCTGCCGCTATGATGTCACGAAAGGGCCAGTACAAGTTGATTTTGAACTGCTCAGAGGTTATTGGTCCGTTGCCATATATGACCCTGATGGTAAGAATTTTTATGCGGCTGATGGCTTTGATTTTTTACGTCAGGAAACAAGTCTCTTACTTTTAGGACCAGATCATATCAAGGGTGATAATGATGCTCTACCAATTAATGTGCCGACTGAAGAAGGGCTTTTGGTCTTGCGGGCCCCTTTTGATAATCCTGTTTTAAAAGATACCGTCAATGCAATGCTTAAAAGATCTAAATGTGATCAGATCCAAGTAGAGACTGTGAAGCCCCGAAAAACCAGTTGAGGACACTTTTAAGGCTTTTTAAGTCTTCATGTTATTTCGTACCGTTATAAGTCTCGCGGCGTGTGACTTCTTCTTCGTAATCCCCTTCGAGATAAACATAGCTCTCATATTTAGATTTCAAATTAGAAATCCTGGTTCGTAGCAGATCCATTTGAGGAATGATCGGTTGAAAGGTGTTTCTTGGATATTGAAGCCCTGCATATTCAATGGCTTTATCATAAGATGCCGTTCTTTTATCCAATAATTGCATTACTCGCATTGTCACAGCTCTATTTTCTCTTATGCGCACGCGAATGTAACGACTATCATTGTCATCCACATCAAACTTATGAGAAATGACTTCATACCGCTGACGATCTTGGATGATAACCCTTTGTACAGCTCTTTCAAAATGAGCAATACGGTCCATATCTGACTTGATATTTTGTAGAATGGATGCCTGGAAATTCTCGCCATGAGTTCTTTTTGAAAGACCTTCTGTTTTCACAGGGTTACGAAGAATTGGTTTTGCTAAATAGGGGCGGCGAAAATGTTTGAGGGTCATACGCAGAGTTAATTCATCACCGCTATAAGGAATATGAAACGCTGCTTCGTTTGATAAAAGGCCTGTATGTTCTTGAATTGAGCCAACTGCTTCAATGACATTTTCCCGCACAGCAGAGTCTTTTGTTCGGCCAAAATCGTCTTTTATGGCGCAGGCAGGAAGTATGAGAGATAGCAAAATTAATAAAAAGAGAGGGTATGTCTTCATCATTAAAGTTCTTATCTGTAGGTTTTGACTTAGCAAAACTCAATTAAAAGTCATAAGAACTCAACAGACTGATTTTCATCAGGTTTGGTGGCTTGCGATTAAAGCTGACACTCAAACTTACTCAACTTATCTAAATTTTCTTGTTTGTCTTTATCTTCTGCGCTAATTCGCTCGATTCGTATACCTGGAAATATTATAATTTCCGCACACTTGTTGTTTTCAAAAGATATGCTCTGTTCAACATCAATGCCCCTGTGCTTTTTCTTTTGCACAGACGTAGTGGTGTATAGTGGTATTATGGTTGCCATAGCATTTCTTGCTCCCGGTCCATTCTAAAGACGCCAAACATAAAGACCTTATTTGATTATCGTCTACTCTCTATTTGTCGGCTTTAAAGCTTAATTTTTGGTAAAGCTACACTTGCCATACTTGTAAATACCCCATAAGCGTTTTAGGGTGTGGCTGCATTTTAGCTATGATTGTAGACACTTCAAAATGACAAATCCGCCAGAAATATTTGATCGAGCGTTACTTAGAACTCGCCGTAATAAAGCAGCTGCAAATATTGAATCCTTTGATTATCTTTTAAAATTTGCAAACGAAGATATCTTGGACCGTTTGTCGGTGATTACGAGAGACTTCCCGATTGTGCTTAACCTTGGCTGTCATCATGGTGAGCTGAGTGATCAGTTAAAGGCTCTTTCTTCCATAGCTGAAGTTTACTCACAGGACCATTCTTTTGAAATGCTTTCAAAAGCTCCTGGTATTCGAATACATTGTGACGAAGAGCTTTTGCCTTTCGCCCCTGAAAGTCTGGATTTAGTGGTTTCTTCATTGAGCCTTCAATTTGCAAATGACTTACCTGGTACGCTCTTGCAAATTAAACGTTGCCTTAAGGCTGATGGAGCCTTTATCGGAGCGTTGTTGGGTGGTGAGAGCTTAACTGAGTTAAGGCATGTATTTCTTATGGCAGAAGAAGAGCTTTATGGCGGTGTTAGCCCTCGTGTCGCTCCTTTTGCGGATGTGCGTGATATGGGCCATTTGCTCCAACGTGCTGGATTTACGCTACCAGTGACGGACCGAGAAGTTGTCAAAGTCCGTTATCCCTCAGCCATGCATCTCATGAAAGAATTGCAGGCTATGGGAGCAAGCAATTGCCTCAAAAACCGCTCACAAACTCATAATACAAAAGCTCTTTTTGAAAAAGTGAATGAGCTCTACGCTCAGCATTATGCCAGTGAAGATGGACGCATTACAGCTAGTTTTGAGATTATTTATCTAATGGGCTGGGCTCCCCACCCGGACCAACCTAAACCTCTGGCACCTGGTAGTGGGACTGTTAATTTGAAGGATTTATTTGAAGGTTAAGCGCTCATCACCAAAGTGCGATTAGCTTATTAAAGAACAAGTCATTTACTGAACCACCGATATTTGTAACCATTCCTATAATTACAATACTAATCAACGAGCCAATTACTGAATATTCAATCATTGTTGCCCCTTGCTCGTCTTGCAAAAAACTGTTGAATTTTTCTAACGGTTTTTTATTCATTTGCGATTTACCCTTGGTGGCCCTCTTTTTATAAAAAATCTCTTAGCATCGCTATCAATGGAACATCAGCTGGAGGCATTGGATACTCAGATAATTTGTTAGGTTTTACCCATTTCAAATTCTGGCTTTCCTGGCCAACAATATGTCCTTTCCATTTTCGGCATATATAGAGTGGCATTAAAAGGTGAAAATCTTCATAAGAATGACTGGCAAAAGTAAATGGTGCCAGACAATTTTCACTGGTATCAATCCCTAATTCTTCTTTTAATTCACGAATTAGCGCTTGTTCTGGCGTTTCTCCGTCCTCTATCTTGCCCCCTGGAAATTCCCAAAGTCCTGCCATTGATCTCCCATGAGGTCGCTCAGCTAAAAGAACACGACCATCATTGTCTATCAGTGCACAGGCAACAACATGTAATATTTTAACTTTTTGGCTCTTTTCCAGAGTTTCTAGTGACATGAGTATGGCAAATTTCTCTTAATATTTTTTTCTTAAAAATGATAAAATTTTATCTATCTCAAAAAGATCGTATGTTTTGTTGAGTTGTTTAACTACGATAATCCGCATTGATCGAAATATAGTCATGAGTTAGGTCGCACGTCCAGACCTCAGCCCTACCCCGGCCTAAGCCGATATCAACCTCAATAACGATATTTCTACCCTTCATATACTCTGCGAGTGGTGCTTCATCATAATCGGGCACTCTGGCACCTTCTGATGTCACCTGATGCCCACCAATCCAGATATTTAATTTATCTCTATCTGCGGCTTCACCTGATTTACCTACAGCCATCACAATCCGTCCCCAATTCGGATCTTCTCCGGCTATTGCTGTTTTTACCAAAGGAGAATTTGCAATTGAGAGCCCTATTCTTTTAGCCGCTCTCTTGCCCTTTGCTCCTTTGACTTTGATTGTGACAAATTTGGAAATTCCTTCACCATCTTTCACTATGGCCAAAGCTAGCTCTTTTAATTGCTTGACCAATATACGATTGAAAGCTCTTAGACGGTTATCTTTTTCGTCTGTTATGGGGGGGATATCAGCCTTACCTGTTGCAAAAACCAAAACTGTATCACTTGTTGAGGTATCTCCATCAACTGAGATGCAGTTGAAAGTCTTCTCGACGGCCTTAGTGACAAGCTTTTGTAAAAGCTCTTGCCTTATAGGAAGATCGGTAAAAAAGTAAGCTAACATGGTTGCCATATCAGGGGCAATCATGCCTGAGCCTTTTGCAATGCCATTGAGAGTGATCGTTTCACCATCAATCATGCAGCTTTGCGTTGCCATTTTGGGATAGGTATCAGTGGTCATGATGGCTTGCGCCGCTTCTGCGTAAGTGGCAGTGCCGAGTTTGTCTTTGAGGCGATCAATACCCTGAAGCATTTTCTCTTCTGGCAAAGGCTCACCAATGACGCCTGTAGATGATTGATAGATTTGTGACGGTTCACATTGCATGATTTTAGCGAGATAAGCGCCTATATCTTCAACGCTCTTTTCACCTTTTGCTCCTGTAAATGCATTGGCATTGCCTGCATTTACCAATAATGCGATGGCGCCTCCTTTTTTCAAATTTTCACGGCACCATTCAACCGCGCCTGAGGCTGTTTTAGATTTTGTAAGCGTACCAGCTGCGATTGTTCCTTTTGCAAACTTGGTACACAGTAGGTCTAAGCGCCCCTCATATTTAATGCCTGATTTTGTTACAGCAAGTTCAACGCCTTTTATCTCTGGCATTTGAGGAATTTTCTTAGGAGCAAAGGGGGACGTTTTCATATGATACAGGTCTTTAATGTCGAGAATTGAATTTGTAGGTATTTCACATTTTATAGAAATTAATGAAAAACGCCATTGAGTGAGTTACTCAATGGCGTTTTATAAACAGTGATTTTCAGTGGCGCTCTTTTAACGGGCCTTCAGGTTGCCCACTAGCAACCGGCCCTAAAGCAACCGCGCTTTAGTTACTACCACGTGGTTGTTCGAGTGGTTTAGCCAATTCTTTATCAATGAATTCAACCTTGGCAGTTTTGCGCAGATTTTCAATTAATTCTTGCGCTTTCTTTTGCCATAGAACTTCCTTGATGCGGGCCTTAACAGTATCAAATGGAGGTAATGGACGCTTGCGTTTTTCTACCTGACGGATGATGTGGTAACCAAATTGTGATTTCACAGGCTCTGAAACGCCACCCTTTTCAAGGTCAAAAGCCGCTTTTGCAAATGATGGGACGACTTGCTTTCTCACGATAAAGCCAAGATCACCGCCCTTTTTCTTTGAACCTGGGTCAATTGAGTGTTCTGCGGCTAGCTTTTTAAAGTCACCACCTGCTTTTAATTTGCCGTGGATTTCTTTAGCTAGTTTTTCTTCTTTTACAAGAATGTGCTGAACGTGAGCTTCTTCTTCTTTGCTAGCATCGTCATATGTTCTCTTCACATCAGCTTCGCTTACTGACTCAAACACTTTTTTATCAAAGTAGGTATCTCTTAATGCGCGGCGGTGATAGTAGTCTTGGCGGGCCTTAAACCCTTCTGTTTCTGAGATTTTTTCTGATTTTGCAGCTTTGGCAAGAAGTTGTGTTTCAATTAGATATTCGACCAAAACTTTTCTTCTGGCAGCTTTTGGAACATTTAAAAGCTGATTGAACATTTCAGTTTCTGCACGTGCCATATCCACTTCGGTAATGGTGACATCGTCAATTTTAGCAACAGGTTTATTTGATTTTGCTGGTTCAGCAGATAATTGCTGACAGCCAACAGCTAAAACGATGACAGCAGCTAAAGAGCTCTTAATTACGTGTTTCACTATATTTCTTCCTCAGATTTTATTTACCAGCTGATTTAAAACAGTCTGATTTATATTTTATTTTCTATTTTTAAAAACACTTTATGTCTTCATTAGGTTAAATCAAGTGCTTAAGCAAGTTTTTGAGCCTGTTTTGATCACTGAAATGTGACGCTAATTTGAAATTTAGCTTAACAGCCTGATTGTTAACCTAAGACGCGTTGACAATCAGCATATGACTTTCTATCTCTCTTAGTGAGGTGTGTTATTTTACACTTTAACTCGCTTTTAAAAGTGATATTTGAACAGTTCTCTATTTGGTGATAAGCATTCGCCTTTAGTTTTTTATGTGTTTTTTCATATGGCACATGAATGGGCACTTCAAGGCTATTGAACTTTAGTTGAGTTCATTTTGTTTTGAGGAGTGTTCAATTAACTTTATTTGGGCTTACTTTTATGTAGTTAAGGCCTTAATAAAGTAATTTTTTAACGCGTCATACATAGATGCAGTCAATTTATAAGTCAGGGTAGGCCCAGAGACATGGTATCGTTTTCAGCACTTGGTGCGAAATTATTTGGAACATCAAATGAGCGGCAAATTAAGGCCTTTTCGGCGCGTGTCGAGGCTATTAATGCTCTTGAGGATGATATGATCAAGCTCACGGATGATGAGCTAAAGGCCCGGACTGAAGAGTTTCGCAAAGACGTTATGGACGGTAAATCTTTAGATGATTTGCTGGTACCTGCTTTCGCCACTGTTCGTGAAGCGGCAAAACGTGCTCTTGGGCAACGTCATTATGATGTGCAGCTTATTGGCGGTATGGTTTTGCATGAGGGGCGTATTTCTGAAATGCGTACCGGTGAGGGTAAAACTCTCGTTGCAACTTTGGCTGGCTATCTAAATGCGTTAGCTGGACGCGGTGTGCATGTTGTGACCGTGAATGATTACTTGGCAGAACGTGATGCTGAGTGGATGGGGCAAGTTTATCGCTTTCTTGGGATGACCGTTGGCACCATTACCAATGACATGGAAGATGAAGAACGCCGCGAGCAATATGCGTGTGACGTGACTTATGGCACCAATAATGAATTTGGTTTTGATTATTTGCGCGACAATATGAAATATGACCTGGGCGAGATGGTTCAGCGCGGGCATTATTTTGCCATTGTCGACGAAGTTGACTCGATCCTAATTGACGAAGCGCGGACACCGCTTATTATTTCTGGCCCGGTCGAAGATAAATCTGATCTCTATATTGCGATTGATAAGATTATTCCCAAACTTGTGCCTGAAGATTATGAAATTGATGAAAAAGCCAAATCAGTTACGCTTACTGATATTGGTAACGAACATGCTGAAGAGCTTTTGAAAGAAGCTGAACTTCTTACCGAGGGTGGCCTCTATGATGTTGAGAATGTGACGCTTGTCCATCATATGAACAACTCACTTCGTGCGCATCATATGTTCCTCAAAGATAAAGACTATATTGTTAAAAATAATGCGGTGATCATCATTGACGAGTTCACTGGCCGGATGATGGATGGTCGCCGTTTTTCTGATGGTTTGCACCAGGCTTTGGAAGCTAAAGAAGGGGCTGAAATTCAACCTGAGAACCAAACACTCGCCTCAGTGACCTTCCAGAACTATTTCCGTCTTTATGATAAACTCTGCGGCATGACAGGTACGGCTGCTACCGAAGTTGAAGAATTTATGGATATTTACGGCCTTGATGTGCTTGATATTCCTACAAATAAACCGGTTGCACGGATTGATGAAGATGATGAGGTTTACCGCACAGCCCGCGAAAAATACGAGGCGATCATCACACTCATTAAAGATTGCCAATCACGCAAACAGCCTGTGTTGGTTGGTACGACCTCTATTGAAAAATCTGAGTTATTATCCAGTCTCTTGAAAGAGAAAAAAGTCAAACATGCTGTGCTGAATGCGCGCCATCACGAACAAGAAGCCTCGATTATCGCTGATGCTGGCTGTCCGGGTGCTGTGACCATTGCCACGAATATGGCTGGCCGTGGTACGGATATTCAATTGGGCGGCAACCTTGAGATGCGTATTGACAATGAAGTTGGCGACATGGCTGAGGGCGTGAAACGCGATGATAAAATTTCTCAAATCCAATCTGATATTGAAGCTAAAAAACGCCAAGCTTTAGAGGCTGGTGGTCTTTATGTGATTGGTACTGAACGCCATGAAAGTCGGCGGATTGATAACCAGCTACGTGGCCGCTCTGGCCGTCAAGGTGATCCGGGGACATCTAAATTCTTCCTCTCACTTGAAGATGATCTGATGAGAATTTTTGGCTCAGACAGAATGGATGGTGTGCTCTCCAAGCTTGGGCTTGATGAAGGGGAAGCGATTATTCACCCTTGGATTAACAAGGCCCTAGAGAAAGCTCAAAAGAAGGTTGAAGCTCACAACTATGACATCAGAAAGAACTTGCTTAAGTTTGACAATGTTATGAATGAGCAAAGAAAAGTTATTTTTGATCAGCGTATTGAATTGATGCGTGACGAGGAAGTTTCTGAAACTGTTGAAGATTTAAGGTTGCAACTGATTGATGAAATTGTTCCGAAATTCATTCCGAATAATGCTTATGCAGAGCAGTGGGATGTTGAAGGGCTTACGGAAGAAGTTGAGCGTATCTTTAACTTGCAACTTCCTATTAAAGATTGGGCTGATGAAGAAGGCATTGCGGACGAAGAAATTATCACGCGCTTGATTGATGAGAGCAAAAAGGCGGCTGCTAAAAAGGCGGTTGAGATTGGCCCTGAGTTAATGCGCCAAGTTGAGAAGTCTGTTCTCTTGCAATCGCTTGATCATTTATGGCGTGAGCATCTCGTTACCCTTGAGCATTTAAGACAGGTTGTTGGTCTGCGTGGTTATGGTCAGCGGGACCCACTTAACGAATATCAAACTGAGAGCTTTACGCTTTTTGAAGCGATGCTTGCGCAATTGCGTGAAGCTGTAACCGGTCAGCTTTCTCATGTTGAACTTACAGGTGATTCTACCCTGCCCTCACTCGATGATGCTGAGATGCCTGAAATGGAAGCGCATCATGTTGACTATTCAACAGGTGAAGATGAGTTTCATTCAGATGATGACGGTATGATGCCGGCTCAGGTTCGTAGTCGTCAATCTGCTGAGACAATAGATCCGAATGATCCATCGACTTGGGGCAAGGTTGCTCGAAATGCTAAATGTCCATGTGGTTCTGGCAAAAAATACAAGCAATGCCATGGTAAGCTAAACTAAGTTTGTTCTGGCCTAACGGGCAAATATAAATTGTTTTTAAAAAAGCACTCATGAGTTTAAAGCAACTCATGAGTGCTTTTATTTTTTCTGAAACTGTATTTTTAAGACATTTTGACTTTGGTTTCCTGCCAAGATGTTTTACAAACAGTGGACTTGAAACTAACTCACGCGTGATTTATAGGGGCGCTCTCATGACAACTGATCAGATTATGCTTTTTAGCCTTTTGGGTGTTGTTTTTGCCCTCTTGCTTTGGGGACGGTTTCGTTATGACCTGGTTGCCTTTGCAGCTCTCATTGCTGGCGTTATTATCGGTGTTATTCCGCAAGCAACTGCATTTTCTGGTTTTGGACACCCGGCTGTTATTATCATTGCTCTTGTTCTGATTGTTTCCAAAGGCTTGTCTAACTCTGGCGCAATTGAGCTTTTGGCGCGCTATATGATTGATAGTAGCCGGAAACTATCCTCTCATATTGGAATTATGTCTGGTCTCGCAGCCGCACTTTCAGCTGTTATGAATAATGTTGGTGCGCTTGCTCTTTTGATGCCGGTTGATATGCGCGCTGCTGAAAAGGCTGGGCGCTCCCCTGCCCTGACCCTCATGCCGCTTTCTTTTGCCTCTATTCTTGGAGGTTTGGTCACACTGATTGGCACGCCTCCTAATATCATTATTGCGAGTTACCGCGAAAAGGCGGTTGGTGAGCCTTTTCAGATGTTTGACTTTGCGCCTGTTGGCTTAATTTGCGCTTTTGTAGGGGTTATTTTTGTGGCTCTCGTTGGCTGGCGGATGATCCCTCGTGCCAGAGGTGACCAAAACCAAGCGCAAGAATTGTTTGAGCTTGATGATTATGTCGCCGAAGTTCGCGTGGCCAATGAAAGCGTTCTTGTTGGGAAACGCTTGCGGGATGTGAAAGAGCTTGAAGATGCTGGCGATGTGCAGGTTGTTGGCGTTGTCCGCCGTGGGAATAAGCTGCCTGGTATCCCAGCATGGCAAGTGATTGAGGCTGGTGATATTTTGGTGGTTGAAGCCAACCCTCAAGTGATTGAAGAGTTAGCCGGGCATATCGGCGTTGAGTTTGTAGGCTCTGAAAAACATGAACGCGCTCTTGTTGCTGCTGACACAAGCTTCATGGAAGTGGTTGTCCCTGAAGGAGCGCGGATTGAAGGGCAATCAGCTTTGAACCTAAGATTGCTTTATCGCCATAACGTGACTTTGATGGGGATCTCTCGCCAAGGTGAGCAAATTCACGAACGGGTGCGCCGCACTGAGATTAAAGCTGGTGACATCTTGTTGCTTTATGGACCAACTGAGCGCTTGAGTGAAATTGCGAACTGGCTTGGTTGTTTGCCTCTCGCAGAGCGTGGCTTGCAAGTGATTAAGCGAGATAAAGCCTTGCTTGCTGTGGGGCTTTTTGCAGCTGCGATTTTAGCGGCCAGTGTTGGTTTGCTTTATCTTCCCTTTGCACTTGGATTGACAGTTGTTGCTTATGTTCTTTTGAACATTGTGTCCGTGCAAAAGATTTACGACTCTGTTGAATGGCCTGTGATTGTTTTGCTTGGCTCCCTCATTCCAATTGGTGCAGCCTTAGAGGCTTCTGGAGGTACGGGATTAATTGCGAACTGGATTGTTAATGTTACACAAGGGTATGAGCCCTGGGTGGTTCTTACATTGTTGATGGTGGTGACCATGACGCTTTCTGATGTGCTTAACAATACAGCCACTGCAGTGATAGCAGCACCGATTGCTGTGGACCTTGCTAGCCGGCTTAATGTGAGCTCTGATCCGTTTTTAATGGCTGTTGCCATTGCAGCGAGTTGTGCGTTCCTTACCCCGATTGGACATAAAAACAATACCCTGATTATGGGCCCTGGTGGCTATAAGTTTGGTGATTATTGGCGTATGGGTCTGCCCTTGGAAATCTTGATTATTGGTGTTTCTGTCCCTGCAATCTTGGTGTTTTGGAAATTTTAATTCGCTTGAGTTGCCTCTTTTAAGGCAAAGGAGCCACAGTACATGGTTTTTCTCTGGCCCCAATGGTCGATAAGCTTGCTCTTTTAGTGCGTTAAGGCTTTTATAATACCATTCATGAGTGGTTTTTGGGGGTTGCGTAGCTATGGATAAAATTACAATTTTGGAGCGTCCGGTTGAATATGAACAGGCGCTGGTGAATTTTCGTTATTTCTTAGATCATAAAACCAAGCTCTTTGGTTTCATCATCGCGATTAACAGTATTCTTTATCCTATTATTCTCAATACACTGCAAAGTGAAGCCACGAAGGTGATTGCCTCTGTGATGGTGGTGGTTTTGCTGATCTTTGCCATGATTTTTGATCGCCGAACAACACACCAGATCAAAATCTTCCTCAAAGAAGCCAAGCGGATTGAAAGATCACTCGATTTTGAGATGATCCAAAACACCTATCCTGGCCGCAATGCAGGCGGGGCTTTTTCCCTTGCTTATACAGCGATGTATATTGTGGCGATCGTGTTTTGGTGTGTGCATATTTTGATCATATCCAAAACATTTGAAGCGCAAGCGATTGTGGACTTCTTCACATCTGTTGGAAAGCTGCCTCTTTAACTCACCGCCTTAAACTCTGCTGAGTTTAGGTGTTGCTGCTTAACTGGCCGTTATCGCTTGGGCATTGTTTTTTGAGATTATAGTCCTGATTTTTTTCAATCAGTAACCCTGGTTTGAACTTGTATGTTTTGTTGCAAACATAAACTTTAGGGGGCACATGACTTTGCTCAAACAGATCATAGCCAGCTTTTAAATTCTGCCAAAAGGGTGCCCAGCTTTTATTGCTGTAGACACGCATGTTTCTCTCTGTCATGCGGAAAGGAAAAGCTTGGACGGCAAATCTCTTTTGCCCCCCTTTAAAGGCAGCCGTTACAACTTCCCATATCTCTTTCATCACCGGGTTTGTCATGGCATAACAACCAATTGATGAGCAGCCCCCATGCACCATTAAAAATGAGCCTGTCCGATTGTAGCTTTTATCAAAGCTATTTGGATAGCCAAGGTTGAATGAGCGATACCAACGACTGTTAGGATTGAGCTGATATTTATGGACCACATAAAAGCCTTCAGGGCTTTGGCGATCCCCTTCTTTTTGCTTTGGGCCTAACCTGCCTGACCAACGACAGATGGGATAGGTTGCAAAGAGTTTAAAGCCTTCCTTGCCTTTCATCCAAAGTTCTAGCTGCCCTTCTAGCTTAAACACACGCATGAAAATGGGTGCGCCCATTTTTAGATTGAGAGCACTTAGTCGTTCATTTCGTTTTGAAAGGTCTGGTGTGCCTGGCAGTGGTTGGCCGAGTTTGAAGGCTAACCAATTTTGGTTGGTTTGCATTCTATCTCGCCAAGCATCAAAAGATTGCTGGCCATTTTTTGTCAGGAAACTAAAAACCGTGGCGCAGGTAATGGTGAAAAAGATAAAAAAATACAGGCCCTTAAAAGATCTTTTCTTGCGCTTTTTTTCGGTCAATTCTTCCGACATTTAACACCCCTGCTTGTTATACCGTCTTTATTACCTCAAGCTTATAAGTTTAATAAACGCCATTTCTAAGGCTGCCACCACTGATATCATCACTAAACAAATCATCAGGCAGACTTAATTGATCAAAGCCGCGATCTCTATTTGCTTCATCATCGGTTGTATCACGCAGAACTTCCTGAATTGGGTCTCTCTTTTTTTCCTGGCCTGCGATCGTTAAAGTTGGGGCTTTACGAAGAGGTCTAAAGCCTGGTGTACCAGGACAGGGCCCAGCAGGATCGATTTGAAAATTTACATTGGCAAAGGCTGGGTTGACCTGATAGCGACGCTCACACACTCGAACAACAGGAGGAATTCTGGTCATTTCAAATTCGTCATGACCTTTTTTCAAGTCTCTCCAGAACTTAATCCATCTTGACCTTTTATGATGCTCCATATTCTTTGATGTCATTCTAAAGGGATAGGCATGAACATCGAAATGTTTTTGCCCGCCATCAAAAGCTTCCCTAACTAAGGCATAGATTTCTTCCATCAATGCATCTGTCATAGCGTAACACCCGGCTGATTTGCAATCTCCATGGACCATAAGATGGGCGCCTGTTCTTCTTAAAGACCGATCATATTGGTTGGGATAGCCGAGATTAAATGAGAGATGAAATTGACTATTTGGGTTCATTGCCCCACGTGAGACACGATAAAACCCTTCCGGTGCTTGCTTATCACCTTGCTTGAGTTTTGGTCCTAACTTTCCTGACCAATTACAAATAGGATAGGACTTGAAAGGATAGAATAATCCATCATCCTTTTGTTTCCAAATCTCCAGCTCAGATTCTTTTTTATATATGCGAATGAAAATAGGAGCACTGAGGCGCATGCCTTTTTTCAATAGGAGCTCTTGAGTTGCTTTGGGGACAGGATTTTGAGCAGCATTATTGGTTGGCTCGAAAGTTTGGCTACACCCACTTAAAAATAGAGGAGCCAATGCTAAGAGCATTGAGATCTGACAGAGTTTTTTCAAACAGGTCTTTTTTAAACTGGCTTTACCCAATTGAGATCTCACCTTTTAGATTCAAAGCAATTTAACACTGCCGAAGCAGCCATGCTCTTTATCAATCTTTTGAAATGTTTGAGACTTTTTATTCTTTTTATCTTCTTAAACTTACAATTATCAGT
>CAXIBI010000032.1:0-21404 GCA_964022305.1 uncultured Hyphomicrobiales bacterium
AAAGAACCCTAAGGATAATAGCCAAAAGTCACGCATAGAAAAGGCTTCTTTCATAGCCTCGATTGGGCTTTGAGAAAGTGTGTTCGTCTCTGGATTTAAGTTAGGTTCTCTTAATCCAAATGCTAGAGGGAACATGACCAATGCCAGACTTGAGAGCATCATGAGGGCACCTTGCCAATTGAGCCAGGTTAGAAGGCCAAGACTGACAGGGAGCATTATGAATTGACCAAATGATCCGACTGACATGGCTAGCCCCATGGCAAGAGATCTTTGCTCTGGTTTTACGAGGCGGCTTATGGTGCCAAAGATAACGGGAAATGTTGTCCCTGAGAGCCCAAGGCCAATTAAGAGGCCAGCTCCAAGGATGAAAATGGTCTGACTGATATCTTGACGGTTTGCATGGAGCGTCTCAACAGAAGCGCCGAGGTTACTGGTTATGGATATGAAGCTATCTGTTATGAAGTTGATATCGGCCATAACCCAGAGACCTAGTGCATAAAGTATGGCTCCAGTGGTGACGATTATGGGGGAGCCGTGTTTATCTGAAAGGTAGCCAGTTATGGGTTGGGCTATGCCCCAGATCAGGTTTTGCAAGGCGATCGCAAAGGCATAGGTCTCTGCCCCCCAGCCTAAATCAAAGCTAATGGGTTTTAAGAAGAGTCCAAAGCCATGCCTAATTCCTAATGAAAATAGGATGATGATTGACCCGCAAATAAGCGCTATTAAACCTGGCCCCCAATTGGAGGTCTCTGTAGTTGTTGTTTGTTGTTTGGTTTCTGTAGTCACTGAAGGGTCCTGAATAAATAGCTTTGTTGTTTCTAATTTTCTCAGTATAGCTCTAAATTGGCTTACTCGCTTTATATTTTAAAGTTTGTGATTGTTTTCAATTAGAGATCAAAAAAACCTCCTTTGATTACATTCAAAGAAGGTTTTTTCTTTTAGGTCGAAAATTTAAGAGTAGACCAGATTGTTTGAGTTATTTGCCGTGTTTTTTTTGTATGGCGTCTAAGCCACCTTGGTAAACACCTGCCATGGTATCGGCGGCTTTTTTATCTGTTGCGCCTTTTGCATCATAAATACCAGACCAAGTAATTTTTGTCTTTTTACCGTCTGGTGTGACAGATATGGTTGCAGTGTAATTGGCGACAGGTAGTGGGCTTTCTAAAATTGTGTATGTATAGCTCGACTTAGTTCTATTTATTAATTTTTCAAAGACTTTTGCACCATTGCCGAGTGTTAGGTTACGAAAAGTGTCATCACCTTTTTTTATTACTTCACATTTTGTAACAGCTGGGTGCCAGTCTGCGATGTCGCACCATCCACCGATTTTTTGCCATGTTGTGGCTGTGTCTGTGCTTAGGATAATTTCTTTTTTAACTTCAACGGCGGATGCAGCTGTTGAAAAACAGGTCAAAATAGCACCAATAAGTGCTGTTTTGATAAAAGATTGAACCATTTTTCTCTCCCCATGGGTTTGTGCTATAAACATTTTTAATTACATGATACTTAGCTAAAAAGTGCATTTAAGAAATTTGCAATGATTGTAAGAAAAACATGACAATTTCTTAAGCTCACCAAAATTCTGATTTAAATTATTGAAATACCACTGTGATTTATAAATTAGTTTGATGAGAAATTACTGAGTTTCAATTGGAGAGGATCAATGTTCCATAATTTAAGGCAGGTTGCCTTATTGATGAGTTTACTTACCATTTTAGCTGGGGGTGTTTTTCCTCATTCTACTCTGGCTCGTGTGCCAGAATCTGAAGCTGAGATTAAACTTTCTTATGCGCCGATTGTTCGTGCTGCAGCGCCTGCGGTTGTCAATGTTTATGTTCGTCATAAGGCTGTTCAGAAACAGTTTAACTCGCCTTTATTGCGTGATCCGTTTTTTAGGCACTTCTTTGGAAATAAGCTAAACCGTCATCGGAAACGGATGAAAAATTCGCTTGGTTCAGGTGTTATTTTGCGCCCGAACGGAATTGTTGTGACGAACTATCATGTCATCAAAGGCGGTGAGAATGGTGAGATCAAGGTCGCTTTGCAAGATAAACGAGAATTTACTGCGCATATTATTTTAAAAGATAAAGAGACTGATTTAGCCGTTTTGAAAATCGATAATAAGGATGGTGAGAAGTTTCCATTTTTGAGATTTGAGGATTCTGACACTTTAGAAGTTGGGGATTTGGTGTTGGCGATTGGTAACCCCTTTGGTGTTGGGCAGACTGTGACCAGTGGTATTGTCTCGGCTCTAGCTCGTACTCGTGTTGGTGCTGCTGACTTTCAGTCTTTTATTCAAACAGATGCTGCTATTAATCCAG
This sequence comes from uncultured Hyphomicrobiales bacterium, assembly GCA_964022305.1. Lineage (GTDB taxonomy): Bacteria > Pseudomonadota > Alphaproteobacteria > Rhizobiales > HXMU1428-3 > HXMU1428-3. The sequence continues at coordinate 2,322 of CAXIBI010000032.1, forward strand.
GGAACTCAGGTGGTGCTTTGGTTGATATGAAAGGGCGCTTGATTGGAATTAATACGGCGATTTACTCAAAGTCAGGGGGATCTAATGGTATTGGTTTTGCCATTCCTTCTAATATGGTGAAACTGGTTGTTCGCTCTGCTTTGAAGGGGGAGAAAGTTACTCGGCCTTGGTTTGGTGCAAAATTACAAAGGGTGACACCTGATCTTGCACGCTCACTTGGCTTGGACCGCCCGAGTGGTGCACTTATTACACGAGTTTATGATGCTAGTCCGGCGCAATTTGCTGGTTTGAAAAATGGTGATGTTGTTCTCAATGTTGGATCCCATAAAGTTGATGATCCGCGTTCTTTTCAGTATCGCTTTGCAACGATGGAGCTTGGTGGCCGCGTGAGACTAAAGGTGTCTCGCCTGGGGAAACTAATCACCAAAGATATTGCTTTGATTGAAGCTCCTTATACGCCTGCGCCTAACAAACGTGTTCTTAGAGGTAGACACCCTTTTAGTGGCGCTCATGTTGCTAACCTTTCACCTGGCTTGGCTGAAGAAATTGACATCGATGATATTGATGGTGTTGTGATTACTGATGTGGTGCGCCGTAGCTTTGCCTCATCTGTGGGACTTCGCAAAAACGATATTATCATAAGCTTGAACAATACGCCGATGTTATCTGTGAAAGAACTACGTGCTGCTGTTCGTAGTAAATATAGAGTGTGGCGGGTGGAAATTAAGCGCGGCAAACGAATTATTCGGCTTGTCTTACCTGGTGGAAATTAAGGGCTGATATTCTCTTTATTGCTTTCGCCCTTTAGCAGGTTTCTTGGATAAACAAATGGACGACTTATTTGATAGTGCTGGTGTGAGTGATGATGTGCCGCGTCCATTAGCTGATCGCTTGCGTCCTAAATCCGTTGCAGACATTACAGGGCAAACTCATTTGCTTGGCGAAGGTGGTTTGCTTACACGCATGGTGGCGCAAGGGCGGTTGACCAACCTTATTTTATGGGGACCGCCAGGGACTGGCAAAACCACTTTAGCTCAAGCATTAGCGCATGAGACTGATTTATATTTTGAGCAACTTTCTGCGATTTTTTCTGGTGTTAAAGATTTAAAAGCTGCTTTTGAAGGGGCGCGTCAACGCCGGCGGGACGGGCGGGGGACGCTCTTGTTTATTGATGAGATCCATCGGTTTAACAAGGCGCAACAAGATAGTTTCTTACCTGTCATGGAAGATGGTACGATTATCTTGATCGGGGCGACAACAGAGAATCCATCCTTTGAGTTGAACAATGCGCTTTTATCGCGTAGCCAAGTGCTCCCTTTTGAGCGCTTAGGGGCGAAAGATTTAGAGCATCTCTTACAGCGCGCTGAAGTTGAAATGGGCCGCCCGTTGCCCATAGATGCTGAGGCGCGGCAGCATCTTTTGGCTTTGGCTGATGGAGATGGTCGGATGATCATTAACATGGCTGAAGAGTTGTTTCTTGATTTAGGTGATGGGAAAGTTCTCAAAAAAGAAGACCTTTCTAAAGTCTTGTTTCGCCGCCGGCCTGCTTATGACAAGGCGGGGGATGGGCATTATAATCTTATCTCAGCTTTGCATAAATCAGTGCGTGGCTCGGACCCTGATGCGGCGCTTTATTGGTTTGCGCGCATGTTAGAGGGGGGAGAAGACCCGATTTATATAGCGCGGCGTTTGGTGCGTATGGCGGTTGAGGATATTGGTTTGGCGGACCCTCAAGCTTTGGTGCAAGCCAATGCTGCGAAAGAGGCGTTTCATTTTTTAGGTAGCCCGGAAGGAGAGTTAGCATTGGCACAAACGGTGCTTTATTTAGCTACGGCTCCCAAATCGAATGCGGCTTATATGGCTTATAAATCCTCGCGCCGTGCGGCTAAAGAAAGCGGGGCACTAATGCCGCCTAAAATTATTCTGAATGCCCCCACCAGTTTGATGGCAGATCAGGGGTATGGTGATGGGTATATTTATGATCATGATACGCCACAGTGTTTTTCTGGGCAGAATTACTTTCCTGACGACTATGGTGAGCGGCCTTCCTTTTATGAACCTGTACCGCGCGGGTTTGAGCGAGAACTTGGTAAACGGATTAATTATTGGTCGAGCCTGAGAGAGGGGGGGCGTGAGGCTTTTTCAGATGATGAAACTGATGAAAGTTAGTGATCGTTAAAAAGTAATATTGAGTTTATCACTCAATTCCATTTGTATTTCTTGGGATTTTTGCATCAATTTACGAGCATAATCATATCCACAGTAGATTTTAACTTTGGTTCGCTTCTTTTAGCTGCTAAAACAGTGTTTATAAAATTTCATAGAACCTGTCTTTTGGGCCCTTTTAGAATAAAATGCATGGGGTTGATTGGGGCTCTATATTGGCGTTGTTAGGTTAAGGGTTGCGTTTCATGATTAAGTTTAAAGATTTGTGGGATAATCATCCTCTCAACAAGAGTGAGCGATTTCCTTGTCGGTCACTCGGGTTTCCAACATATAGAAATCAGTGTGCAATCAGGATGTCTATTGCATTGAAAGCAGCCGGTGTGACTTATGACATGATGCCGAGAGGGCTTGTGACTTGTGGAGCCCACCCTAAGAAGGAAATGCATTTTATTCGTGCTGAGGAGTTGGCCAAGGGGTTAACGATGGCGCGAATTCCTGGGCTTGGTAAGGTAGAAATTTTACGAAACCCCAAGACCTATTATCGTGATTTATTTGGCCGAACTGGCATTATGCTCATTCGTAATTATTGGTTTCGCACTGGTGAAACGCGTGAGCCGTCTGGTGATCATATTGATGTTTGGAATGGCAAACGTACAGCCTCTGCTTGGTTGATCAATTGGTTTTTTTGGGCGGGCTATTATGGTGGTTATGACAAAGCAACCGAGATTTGGTTCTGGGAGGTGAAATGAGACTGTTATTTGGTTTTATAGGTGCTGTAGCTGGGGCGTTAGCAGCTGTCTTTTATTTAGGCTCTTTAGCGAGTGATACCTATTTGGCGCAGCGGACTTTTGAGAGCCCGGAAGATGCGATGATCCATCATAGTTTTATCTATCTTGGTACGATTGCGGTTTGTTTGATTGTTGGTCTGATCATTGGGCGCATTATCGGCCGGATCCTGGATTGGATTTTTGGATAAGCTGGTAACAGCGGCTTTTCTCTAGATCAAATTGATTGAAAGAAACAATTATGAAATTTTTAGCCTATGCTGCACTTGGAGGTGCCATTGGGGCAAGTGGGCGTTATTTGGTTGGGCTTGTTGCTGTTCGCTTCCTCGGTCTTGGTTTTCCTTATGGGACGTTTATCGTCAATATTCTTGGTGCTTTTTTGATGGGACTTTTGATTGAAGCTTTGGCACTGCGTTTCAATGGTTCTCAAGAATTGCGGATATTTTTAGCAACCGGTGTGCTCGGTGGCTTTACGACCTTTTCAGCCTTTTCACTGGAAGTGGCGAATATGATTGAGCGGGATCAATGGTCGTTGGCTGCGTTTTATGCGTTCTCTTCTGTTGTGCTTTGTGTTGGTGCGTTATTTATTGGGCTCTATTGTGGGCGAACTTTTTTAGGAGCGAGTGTTTGAGCAAGGTTGTTAATGTTACCATTATGGAAAAAGATGATGGCCTTCGGCTTGATCGCTGGTTTAAAGAAAATTATCCGCATATCACTTTTGGACAATTACAGAAATTAATGCGAACGGGACAAGTGCGCCTTGATGGCAAGCGGGTGAAGACCAATGCGCGCATTGAAGAGGGGCAAGTGGTGCGTGTGCCACCGATTGGGCAAGACGTAAAAGCTGCGCCTCCTAAAAGGGCTAAAAAAGTCAATAAGGCAGATCTTGAAACACTGCGTTCGATGATCCTTCATGAAGATGACGCGTTGATGGTTTTGAACAAGCCCTCTGGTTTGGCTGTTCAGGGCGGGACAAAAACAAAAAAGCATATAGACGGCATGTTGGAGGCATTTGGTGAAGGGGATAATCGCCCTAAACTTGTTCATCGTCTTGACCGCGATACATCAGGTCTTTTGCTCATTGCGAAAACTCGGCAAGCGGCTTCTAAGCTTGGGGCTGTGTTTCGCACGCGCTCGGCCCGCAAAATTTATTGGGCGTTGACTTATGGTGTGCCGCGGCCGCAGCAAGGGGAGATCTCTTGTTTTATTGCAAAAAGTGATGCGCCGAGCCCGGGTAATGTGGGTGAGATTGTTCAGGTTGTGAAGCAAGGTGCACCAGGTGCTCAGCATTCGCATTCTTATTATTCTGTTGTGGAGCAAGCCGGGCAAAGATTGGCCTGGGTTTCGCTTAAGCCTGTGACGGGACGGACGCATCAATTGCGGGTTCATATGTCAGAACTTGGGACACCTATTATTGGAGACCCTAAATATTTTAATATTGAAAACCCTCAGTCTCTTGAAGGTTTAACAGATCGTTTGCATTTGCATGCACGAAGGCTTGTTATTCCGCACCCTAAAGGGGGGACGCTTGATATTTCAGCTCCCTTGCCGGCGCATATGCAAAAGAGCTGGGAAGCGCTTGGGTTTGATGCGCAGCGCTATGACCAAACTCAAGAGGTTGAGTGATGGATTGTCTTTTACTTAGCCCAAAATAGACATTTCATAGTGAGGCAATTTAAGGCCTGTTTTGAGAGAATAATTCATATTAAATTTGGTTTTTGAGATGTTCGCGGTTTCACCTTTTGGGAATTGGGATTAAGGAATGTATTGCATTTTATTTGATTGTGATGGGACGATTGTTGATAGTGAGGCTTTGATCGTTCAAGCGATGCAGATCGCATTTGAAGAGGTGTCTCTTGAAGCGCCCTCTGCCCCTGCCATTCAGCAAATTATCGGTTTGTCACTTCCTATCGCTGTTGAAGCGCTGGGGGTAGAAGCTGAGGGGCGGGTATTTAATGAAGCCTTGATAAATAAAATCAGTGAGGGGTATAAACGCTCTTACCAGCATTTGCGTGATGAGTTGGGGCATCCAGAGCCGTTGTTTGAGGGGACGGTTGAGTTATTAGAGCGCTTATCAAAAGTGGATGATATACTGCTTGGGATTGCGACGGGGAAGTCGATGAAAGGTGTGCAAGGTTTGCTTGAGCGGTTTGAGCTGGCGTCTTATTTTCATACCATTCAAACATCGTGTAATGCTCCTTCAAAGCCGCATCCTGGGATGATACACCAAGCGCTTCGCGAGACAGGGGCTGAGGCGCATCGGACTGTAATGATTGGTGATACGACCTTTGATATGGAAATGGCGCGGAATGCTGGTGTGCCTGCAATTGGGGTGACGTGGGGGCATCATTTAAAAGACGAGTTATTGCCATTTAAGCCAAAGGTGGTTGTGGATGAGTTTGCCGACCTTGTTGGCGCTATTAAAGATACGCTCTCGATTGAAGGGCTTTGAATTTAAAAGAGTTTTTTATGGATAAAGATAAAACAACTGAGGGTGAAGATTTAGGCCGCGGTGAATTACCTGGTGGACCGAAATATATGTCTAAAGCTGATGATGTGCGCCCGAAGCCGAAGCGGTTTTATAAAGAGGTCAGCGTGAAATCTGAGAATGGGCAATTTCAAGTTTGTTTGGATGAGCGGATCATTAAAACCCCAATGAAATCGACTTTGGCTGTTGGTAGTGAAGCTTTGGCTGAAGCGATTGCTGAAGAGTGGTCTTCTCAAGGAGAAGAGATTGATAGTGAGGCTATGATTTTCACCAAGCTAGCCAACACCGCGATAGACCGGGTTGCGACAAGGCGAGATGATATTTTAAGCGAATTGGTAAGTTATGGTGGCAATGACCTTTTATGTTACCGGGCAAGCGAGCCGGCCAGTTTGGTTGAGAAAGAAACAGAGGTTTGGGATCCCTTTCTGAATTGGTTTAAGGAGACTTATGATATTCGTTTAGCGTTAGCGGCAGGTGTTATTCATGTGGCTCAAGAGGCAGATGAGCTTGAGAAATTATCTTCTATCTACGACGAGCTAGACGAATTTGCTCTAACTTCCCTGCATAATATGACGACGATGACAGGATCGGCATTGTTGCCATTAGCGCTCCTATTCGGGAAATGGGGACCAGAAGCCATTTGGGAAGCGGCTCATGTGGAAGAAGATTTCCAAATTGAGCGCTGGGGTGAAGATGAAGAAGCGCAAAAACGGCGTAAAAAACGGCATGAAGAGTTTCTTTTGACCCATAAATTCTATGAATTGGCGTCTAGAGCATAAAGATTTCACATATTTTCATTGGTATGCTCTAGATTCTTGTTATTGCGCACAATTTTTCCGATCCTCGCTTCACTTTGGTCGGATTGTGCTCTAAGCCTTAATATTACTCATTAAAACACAGTTTGACGCCTGCAATCTCTGTGATAAAAGAGAGCAAAAATAAGTTTAGTTTATGGAGAGATTATGAACGATATTATCGCAGAGCTTGAACAACGCCGTGAGAATGCGCGTCTCGGTGGTGGTCAAAAACGTATTGATGCTCAGCATCAACGTGGCAAATTAACTGCCCGTGAGCGTATTGATCTTTTGCTTGATGAAAATTCGTTTGAAGAGCTCGATATGTATGTTGAGCATCGTTGCACCGATTTTGGCATGGAAAAGAACAAAATTTCAGGTGACGGTGTTGTAACCGGCTGGGGCACTGTAAATGGCCGTGTGATTTATGTTTTTGCGAAAGACTTTACAGTTTTTGGTGGTTCTCTTTCTGAAGAGCACGCAAAGAAAATTACGAAAATTCAAGATATGGCGCTTCGTAATCGTGCTCCGATCATCGGTTTGTTTGATGCAGGTGGTGCTCGTATTCAAGAAGGTGTGTCTGCTCTTGGTGGGTATGGTGAAGTTTTCCAACGCAATGTAAATGCGAGTGGTGTTATTCCGCAGATCTCTGTGATTATGGGGCCTTGTGCTGGTGGTGACGTTTATTCACCTGCGATGACTGACTTCATCTTCATGGTTAAAGATACCTCTTATATGTTTGTGACCGGTCCTGATGTTGTGAAAACAGTGACCAACGAAGAAGTAACAGCTGAAGAGCTTGGTGGTGCAAGCGTGCACACAGTTAAATCTTCTATCGCTGATAAGGGCTATGAAAATGACGTTGAAGCGATGCTGCAAATGCGCCGCTTGATGGACTTTTTGCCAGCGAACAATCTTTCGGATGTTCCTAAACTGCCGACAAAAGATGACCCAGATCGGGTGGAAATGAGCCTTGATAGCTTGATCCCTGATAATCCGAACCAACCTTATGACATGCATGAGCTTATCACTAAGGTGGTTGATGAAGGTGATTTCTTTGAAATTCAAGAAAAGTTTGCTGCCAATATTATTTGTGGTTTTGGCCGTGTTGAGGGGCAAACTGTTGGTATCGTGGCGAACCAACCTATGGTTCTTGCTGGTGTGCTTGATAGCGATGCATCACGTAAGGCCGCCCGGTTTGTTCGTTTTTGTGATTGCTTTAACATTCCACTTGTTAGCTTTGTTGACGTACCAGGCTTTTTGCCAGGCACATCGCAGGAATATGGTGGCTTGATCAAGCATGGTGCGAAGCTTCTCTTTGCTTATGCTGAAGCAACTGTTCCGAAGATTACTGTGATTACCCGTAAAGGTTATGGTGGTGCTTATGTTGTGATGAGCTCTAAGCATATTCGCGGTGACATGAACTATGCTTGGCCATCAGCTGAGATTGCTGTGATGGGTGCGAAAGGCGCTGTGGAGATTATTCATCGTAAAGACTTAGATGATGAAGCGAAAATCGCTGAACATACGAAGAATTATGAAGATCGTTTCTGTTCTCCATTTGTGGCAGCGGAGCGTGGCTTTATTGATGAGGTGATTTTACCGCGCAATACTCGTCGTCGTATTAGCCGGGCTTTGAATATGCTTAAGAATAAGCAAGTTGAGAACCCTTGGAAGAAACACGACAATATTCCGCTATAATGACAGGCTAGCCTGTTTTATAATTATTAGAGTAATTAATGAAGCCGTGAATTCAATTTTGAGTTTGCGGCTTTGTTGTAAGTTCTGCTAGTTTATTTGATTGTCATATATAAAAAAACCTCCGCATAATGGTTATTTTTGCTTCTGGCGTCGTCAATGTTCACCTGCGGTACTCAAATAGTTTAATCTATGTTCCGTTCCTCGGTTTCACATTTCCTAGCCAGAACCAAAAATTCCTCATTATTCAGAGGCTTTTTTTAAAAGTGTTTAGAGGGTTGCATGACAATAGTTGGTATTGATTTGGGAACAACGAATTCTTTGGTGTCTTACTGGAGTGATGAAGGCCCAAAACTTATTCCTAATGCGTTAGGTTCATTTCTAACGCCTTCGGTCGTTGGTATTGATGACCAGGGGGATATATTAATTGGAGAAGCTGCGAAAGAGCGGCTGATTACTCACCCAGATTTAACCATTGGCGATTTTAAGCGCACCATGGGGAGTGAAAGACAAGTCACATTAGGTCAAAACGGTTCTCATAGTTATTCATTTCGCCCTGAGGAATTATCAGCCTTTGTACTGCGTTCTTTAAAAGCAGATGCCGAGCAGTTTCTTGGCACAGAGGTTACTGATGCGATTATCTCAGTGCCGGCTTATTTCAATGACATTCAACGCAAAGCGACAATTGATGCAGGCAAGCTTGCTGGGTTGAAGGTTGATAGCTTAATTAATGAGCCGACAGCAGCGGCGCTTGCTTATGGCTTGAATGAGGTTGAAGAGAGCCAGTTTCTCATTTTCGATCTTGGGGGTGGGACGTTTGATGTCTCCATTCTAGATAAGTATGACAACGTGATGGAAGTGCGGGCAACGGCCGGTGATAATTTCCTTGGGGGGAATGATTTTCGCGACGCCTTGGTTGATGCCTTGGTGCAGGACCATAAGATTGAGCTGAGCTCTCTTGATGCAGCTGAGAAAAATAAATTGTTGCGATTGGCTGAGATCATCAAAAAAGACTTATCGTCTCGTGAAGAGGCGAAATATACAGCGCAAATTTCTGAGATAACTTTAGATGGGACTTTTTCTCGGTCACGGTTTGAGGAATTGACGAGCCCGTTGCGGCGGCGGTTGAGGGTGCCTGTTGAGCGGGCCATTAATGATGCAACACTTCGCCCTGAGAATATAGAAAATGTGGTGATGGTTGGTGGCGCCTCTCGTATGCCAATGATTAGGCGTATGGTGGGACGGTTATTTCAAAAACTGCCACTCTCCCATTTGAACCCAGATGAGATTGTTGCGCTGGGAGCGGCTGTTCAAACTGGTCTAAAAACTCGTAATGAAGCGCTTGAAGATGTGGTGATGACCGATGTTTGCCCCTACACGCTTGGGACTTCGGCAGTGGTTGATGACAATTATGATAATCTGGTGATTGTGCCGATTATTGAGCGCAATGCGGTTGTGCCGATTAGTGAGAGCCAACAATTTTTCACCATTCGGGACAAGCAAACCCAGATCAATTTAGATATTTATCAGGGTGAGAATATGCGTCCTGAAGATAATATTCTTCTTGGGGACTTAAAGGTTGAGGTTCCTTCTGGTCCAGCTGGAAAAGAAGGGGTTGATGTTCGTTTTACTTATGACATCAATGGGGCGCTTGAAGTGGAAGTGAAGGCGCTTTCCACTGAGAAACAAGTGCGTAAAATCTTTAAAAACCAGGCGAACCTTTCAGATGAAGAGCTGGAGAAACGTTTTAAAGCTTTGAGCGGGATTAAGTTGCACCCTCGGGAGCATGCTGAAAATGCGGTGTTGATCGCAAAAGCGGAGCGGATTTATGCTGAGAGCTTGCGTGCTCAGCGGGATTATGTGCGCTCACTTATTTTAGAATTTGAGCAAGCGATTACCGATCAATCAAATAGAGATATTGATCGCGTGCGTGAGCAATTTTCTCAAAGCCTCACTGAGCTTGAGAATAATATGTTTGATATGGATTGATGCTTGATGGATGTCTGGGATCGTTTGGGAATAGAGAAAACTGATGATCAGCGGGCGATTAAGCGCGCTTATGCAAAACAGTTAAAAGCTATTCGTCCAGATGAAGACCCAGCCGAATTCCAAGCCTTGCGTGAAGCACGTGATGAAGCAATTTATCTTTCTCAGTTTGATTTTGATTATGAGTGGGATGAGGAAGAGTGTGAGGGGGATGAGTATTTTGAAACAGATGAAGCATCCGCTGACTCTCAAACTGAGATTTCTCCTGATAATCAAGTTTTAGAGCCCTCAATTAGGACTGATGATCCACTTGAGCAAGCTTTACAAGAGAGTGAGCCTAAGAGTGATGAAGCTTATGTAATCACTCTTGATGAAACGACAGTTGCCGATGAGACGTCAAAAGAGTTTGTTGATACTTCACCTAATTTAAATTCGGTAGAAGCTAACCCTCCTCAAAATGATCCAATCACTACGAGTGAAGATGAGGCAGAGGTCAATCTTGGTTTTTATGATGTTGAGATTGACGCCATTACCTATGAGCAGATCAATGCGCAACTTGAAGATTTAATGGGGCCTTGGGCTTTATGGGATGAGTCCGCGTGGGTGAAGTTTATTCGCCGTATTCGAGATTGTTCGTTTGATCTCTCTAATTATGCTGAATATGAAATTATGCATTTGCTGGGTGAAAATTTAGCTGAAAAAAAACAGGAGGGTGCGGTTCAAAGAGAGGCGCGCCGCTCAATTCTGCAGTTTTTAAATAATGAATTTGGCTGGACGCAAAATGACAGGCGGGTTTATGCAGTTTTAGCCTCTGAAAGGGCTGAAGCTTTGATGGATTTACTGCGCTATGGAGAAGAGGGCTCAAGCTCTGGTAGCAGTGAAACATTTTATGATGCATTTGGTTTTCCACTGCTGACGGCTCAGCATTTTAAGGATTATTTGGGTAAAAATGATAGTGTTTATGAAAAATATTATCAAAAAAGCCTGGATGAGGGGCGAGAATTAAAGCCATCTTGGAGTTGGCCGGGGTTTTTATTTTCTCCCCTTTGGTTGGCGCATCGCTGTAATGATGGGATGGAGGCGCTGACAGGTATGATTTATGTTTTAGCTCTTATCATCCTGCATTATGGACAAACCTCTCCCAGCTTGATCGCAAGTTTGCTGGGCGGTTTGATGATACTTTCAACTCATATTTTGGTGGGAGTGTTTGGCAAAAAGCTTGTTGTGACGACGCTGGCTAATAGTTTGCAGGAATTACACAATGATCCAAAGCTCTCTGAGCAAGAAAGATTGAAGAAATTAGCTTTTATTGGCCAGGGTGGTTTTAAGGCTTTGTTTGATTTTGTTGTTGGAATGGCGGGGATTGGGGTGATTGCCGTGATTATTTACCGCCTTCTTATTTAGTTTAACCAACGAATTTTAAAGACTAAAAGCCATTTAAACGTTTCTGCTTGCCTCTTTTAGCATTTCTTTATAGAAAACAGCATCAGAACGCTTGTTCCTTTGACAAACTATGTTTAAAACAAACTTTCGAAAAGTGAAAAACAAACACGGATACCATCCGGGTACCTACTAGAAGAAAAAGTCAAAAAAATATGTTCAAAAAAATTCTTATTGCTAACCGCGGTGAAATTGCTTGCCGTGTGATTAAAACTGCCAAAAAAATGGGCATAGCTACTGTCGCTGTTTATTCTGATGCTGATAAACTCGCTCTCCATGTAAGAATGGCAGATGAAGCTGTTTATGTGGGTGGTGCGGCTGCTTCTGAAAGTTATCTGGTACCTGAGAAAATTATTGCTGCTGCCAAGGAAACTGGCGCTGAGGCCATTCACCCGGGTTATGGCTTTTTGTCTGAAAATGCTGATTTTGCAAAAGCTCTTAAAGATGCTGGGATTGCGTTTATTGGGCCGAATGTAAAAGCCATCGAAGTGATGGGCGATAAGATTGAATCTAAAAAATTCGCTAATGATGCCAAGGTGAATACTGTTCCTGGCTATATGGGTGAAATTGATACAGCTGAAGAAGCGATCAAGATCGCGAATGACATTGGTTATCCGGTGATGATTAAAGCCTCAGCTGGTGGTGGCGGTAAGGGCATGCGGATTGCCAACTCTGTTGATGAAGTTGAAGAAGGTTTTAATGCGTCTAAATCTGAGGCGATGTCTAGCTTTGGTGATGACCGCATTTTTATTGAGAAATTTATTGTTGAGCCGCGCCATATTGAAATTCAGGTTTTAGCGGATAAGCATGGCAATGTGATTTATCTGAATGAGCGGGAATGTTCTATTCAGCGCCGGAACCAAAAGGTTCTCGAAGAAGCGCCAAGTTCGTTTCTTGATGAAGCGACCCGTAAGGAAATGGGTGAGCAGTCTGTTGCACTTTCTAAAGCTGTTGACTATGAAAGTGCCGGTACGGTTGAGTTTATCGTTGATAAAGACCGGAATTTTTATTTCCTTGAAATGAACACACGTTTGCAAGTGGAGCATCCGGTTACTGAATTGATCACTGGTGTTGATTTGGTTGAGCAAATGATCAAGGTTGCTGCTGGTGAAAAGCTTGAGATTAAGCAATCTGACGTGAAAATTGACGGTTGGTCGATTGAAAGCCGGATTTATGCTGAAGATCCTTATCGTAACTTCTTGCCTTCTATTGGCCGTTTGGTTCGCTATCAGCCACCAGCAGAGAGCACAGAAGATGGTTTGACCGTTCGTAATGATACGGGCGTTTATGAGGGCGGTGAAATTTCAATGTTTTACGATCCGATGATCGCTAAATTGATTACTCATGCGCCTACACGCGAAGAAGCAATTGATCATATGGCAGATGCGCTGGATCGTTTTTATATTGATGGTATTCAGCACAATGTGCCGTTTTTGAGTGCGATTATGCAGCATGAGCGCTGGGTGACGGGTAATATTTCAACGAACTTTATTGCTGATGAATATCCTGATGGGTTTGAACCGCGCAAAGCTGAAGGGGAAGCTCTTAAAGTTCTCTCTTGTGTAGCTGCAGCGATTGATTATTTAAGCAACACACGCCGCCGTGATATTTCAGATCAAATGCATGGTCGACGTGTTGTTTTTGCTGAAGATCGTGTTGTTGTGATTTCTGATGAGCGACAAGATCTGCGGGTTGAGCAAGTGGCACATGATACGGATGATTTAAACATTCACTTCCAGGGTGATGCTGCTGAGACTGTTGCTGTTTCTTCTAACTGGTGGTTTGGTCAAGCTATTTGGGATGGCACTGTAAATGGCAAACAGGTTGCTGTTCAAGTTCGTCCAATTGATAATGGCTATGAGCTTTCTTATTCTGGTGTGACGTCTCCTGCCTATGTTTATACAAAACGTGAAGCAGAGCTTGCTGCTTTGATGCCTATTAAAGAAGCACCTGATACATCTAAGCTGCTTCTTTGCCCGATGCCTGGCTTAGTTGTTAAGCTTATGGTGGAAGAAGGTGAGGAAGTAAAGGCAGGTCAATCGCTCTGTATTGTTGAAGCAATGAAGATGGAAAACATCTTAAAAGCTGAGCGGGATACTGTTGTCACCAAGATTAATGCCGAAGCAGGTGATAGCCTGGCTGTTGACGCTGTGATTATGGAGTTTGAATAAACGTCACTTTGTGGTATCATTGTGTGTTTTGCGAATAATTTACAATAATAATCGATAATAACAGGCAAGACTGTGTGGGGAGTGAACACTTTAATTTATTAAAGGAGGCTGCCTACAATGCCGTTCAAGCCACTTTCATTTTTAGTTTTATGTTTGTCCTTTTTGCTTGCCCCTGTTTTTGGGGGCATAGCTTTGTCTGCTCAGGTGCAGAAGGGGCAAATAAGATCTGATGTACGAACTAAGTTGCTTGAGAGTAAATGTGTTGATTATTACAAGCGACCTGTTCTGCATGTGCGTAATGATAAAATCGGGGACGTTGCCTTTTCTAATATGATGCGGCTTCAGGGTGTCAATATGGGGCCCATGACGATTGTGAATATCAATCGTTTATCGAAGTTATCTCGGGCATCGCAATTGTTTTTTATCGCGCATGAATGCGGTCATCATGTATTAGGTCATCTCTATTTTCGAAGTCCAGGTCAATCTGTAGAACAAGAAGCAGATTGTTACGCGATCCGCACTCTTATTCGGGGGGGCTTTTTCACATTAAGAGATGTTGAAACAGTTCAGTCTGATTTGCGCAAATATGCGCGTGCATCGCAATATCATGCAACTGGCCCAGAGAGAGCAAGTGCGCTGCCAAAGTGCATGGAGTGAACCTAATTACGGTTGGAAATGGTTGTTAAAATGAGTTTTGAAAGACGCGATGATCTCTTCGTTTGTGTAGGGGCGATTTAGTTTTTCAAAACTTGTTACACCATGCTCCTTAATTCCGCATGGAACTATACCGGTAAAATGTTCAAGGTTAGGGTTTAAGTTTAAACTTAGCCCGTGAAAGCTTATCCATTTGCGTAAGCGTATGCCAAGAGCCGCAATTTTATCGTCTATTTTAGGTCCTTTTTGCGGCATTGGGACCCATAGTCCAACGCGTCCCTCTCTTCTATAGCAGTCAATATCGAAATCAGCGCAGATATCAATGATCCAGCCTTCTATTTCCTGGATAAACCATCTGACGTCTTTTTTGCGTTTGTTTAAATCTAGCATGACATAGGCAATTTTTTGCCCAGGCCCGTGATAAGTATATTCGCCGCCACGCCCTGTTTCATAGACAGGAAATCTATTTGGTGTGAGGAGGTCGCTCGCTTGTGCGCTCGTTCCGGCTGTGTAGAGGGGCGGGTGTTCGAGTAGCCATATACATTCAGCTGCTTCGCCTTTATGGATTTGATCAACTCTTTCTTCCATAAATGAGAGGGCTTCAGGGTAAGGCACAGGTAAATCACTGATTTTCCAGTGTACATCATCAGCTAAATTCGTTTTGTTTACCATTCGGTAACTAAGCTCCAACACAATTGAGGGTAATTGACTCGAGTCACTCTGTATTTATACATATAGTCACTTGAGTGAGAAAAGTTCAAAAATAAGTTTCGTACTATGGTTTAGCTGGTTTTAGTGAACTTTTGAGCCTCTTTTGCATTTATATCTGGTTTAAGGATTTACACTGATGTCTATGGCTTCAATATCTGGTGTTGAAATTGAGCTTTGTGTGGTTATTGGTCGGCGGACAATGCCGATTAATCATCTTTTGCGCATGGGCCGAGGTGCTGTGATTGAGCTGGAAGCCAATGTAAATGATGAAGTTGAGATTTTGGCCAATATGGTGCCGATTGGTAAAGGTGAAGTTGTTGTTGAGGGAGACCGTATTACGGTTGAAATTACTCAAAAATATAACTTGAGCGATATGGCTGCTTAGTTTTTTACTAGGTGTTTTGTTTTTCATCGAAAACTATTGGAAATCTCTTCAATACTCTTTTTTGCAAGCTTCTTTGAGTGCACAATCTATTATTTATCCAATAAAATTCTCTTGCTTTGAGATACAAGGTTTGATACTTGTTCTCTTTCTCAAGTAAGGTGTTTACAAAAAATGTAAACCTACCAGACCTTGCTTTTTGTGCGGCCGTGGCGGAACTGGTAGACGCGCAGCGTTGAGGTCGCTGTCCGGTAACACGGGTGGAAGTTCGAGTCTTCTCGGCCGCACCAATTCTCACCAATCTGATTTTATTCAATTATATAAAATATTTGCTGCCCTTTTCGTAGAATTTTGGGAAATTAATAAAGGTAAAAATTTAGTGCTTTGCCTTGGGTCCTAATCTGTCTCTATGGAAAAATGATTTTGATTTTTAAAAGTTATCATGCATCCGTTTCATATTTATTGCTGAGAGTTACTCATTCGATATTTGAAACTTTTTCAATTAAGGTCGATCTCATCTGAATATTTTGGTGAGACTGTAAATGCCGTATGATGAGAGCTATCAAGCAAATTTTGATTTAAGAGTTGCCTATTTGATTACACATTATGGTAGCCAAGCGATATTAGTGGCGAGAGAAAATATTTTAAAATTTCGCTCTGATCAAAATTGGGAAAAAGAGCAAGAGTGGCTCGATATTTATAGACAGGTTCTTCTTTTTACTGATGAGAGCACACAACATCAGCTTATGAATTAAGATTACATAATTTAGTTTTATTCAACAATATTATTTCATACTATGCATTTGTTGGGTTTTACTCTATGTCTTAATATTCGATTGTTATTCCAATAATTAAAAAGAAGGTGGGTTTTAAAGGGGATTACCCTTTAAAGATAATTGATCATGCGTTTGGTTATAATCGTTCTTAGTTTTTTCTATTCATCTACCCTAGCTTTGGCAGAGACTTCGTCTGTAAATACAACTCCCACTAAGAAATTACTGATTGAGCTAAACTCTCAAAAGCAAGTTGGGACAAGTTGTCAGGTCAGTTTTTTAATGAAGAATGATCTTGGCCAGGAGATCAAACAATTTACCTTTGAAATCGTTATTTTTGATGAAAACCAACAAGTCGTTAAGTTGCTGGTCTTAAACAGTGGTGAGCTCATCAAAGGGAAAACACGTGTTAAGCGCTATGGCTTGAAAAATGTGAACTGTGAAAAAGTTAGCCGTTATCTCGTTAATGATATTAAACAATGTGATGCAAAAGGCTTTACACCAAAGCTGTGCCTGCAATCTCTTGAGTTAACAAACAAAACAACCGCAAAATTTGGATCTTAATTTTATGCAAGAATTATTATCAGCAGTGCCATTTGATGGTGCACTAAATATTGTCAAACAAGGTGGCCCTGTGGTTGTGATCCTGTTGGGGCTTTCAATGGTGGCGACAACGCTCATCTTTATAAAATTATTCCAGATTATTTGGTTTCGTATTGGCTTCAATGCTGGAATTAATAAGGTGATTAATCTCTGGCTCAATGGATATACCCATGAGGCCTATGAGTTGGTGAAGTCTAGTCACAACCCCACAAAAAACATTCTAGCTCATTTAATGAGAGGCCTTCTTCAGCGGAATACGGATCAAAAGATTGTTCGTGAAGATGTTGAGCGTATAGCTTTGAGAGAAGTCGGCAAGCTACGCTCTTTTATGAGGCCTCTTGAGGCGATTGTACAAATTGCACCGCTGCTTGGGTTGTTCGGCACTGTTATTGGTATGATTGAAGCGTTTCAGACTTTGCAAAGCGCTGGGAGTGAGGCTGACCCGGCAGTGCTTGCTGGTGGTATCTGGGTGGCACTCCTGACAACTGCGGTTGGTCTTGCCGTGGCTATCCCTCTTGCCTTTGTTGTTTCCTGGTTTGACGGACGCATTGAAGCAGAGCGGTTAACAATGCAAGAAGCGATTACAAGCTTACTTACGGGGCGTGTAACGGATGCTGAGCGTCAACCGAAAGATGAAGCGCAAGAGACTGTACGCCATGCAGCTTAAGGCTCCAGAAAAAAAGTCATTGAATTTAAGTCTCACACCTTTGATTGATGTGGTCTTTCTCTTGCTGATCTTTTTTATGCTGGCGTCTACTTTTTCGCGATTTTCATCACTGCCATTGGCGGTCAATTCTGGCCAAAGTCAAACGAACAGCTCTAAAAAGTTTGTTCTGGTTCGCATTCAAAAAGATGGGGCGATTGAAATTAATGGACAGCAGTCTCAGCTAGAGGGTTTAACGAAAGTAATTGATGGCCTGGCTGTTGAAGAGGGTATGAAACTCTTCATTAAACCGCTTGAAGGGTCAACTGTTCAACATCTGGTTTCTGTGATGCAAAAGGCTAGAAAATCGAAGTTGAATAATCCGATTGTGGTTCGATAGGGGGCTATATGGAGCTGAATTTTGAAAAAAAGAAACAAAGCGAGGAGAATTTAATTCCTCTTATCAATATTGTGTTTTTAATATTGATTTTCTTTTTAATCACGACGGTTATTCGCCCCTTCTCAGCTAAAGATATTGAATTAGCGCAAGCTGTTAAGAATGAGAAGCTCAATAAAGTCGTTCATAGCCTTGTCATTGATAAAGACGGTGCTCTTCAGGTGAATGGTGAAGCAACAACTGTTGAGGCATTACCTTCTGCTTTTGCATCTGAGGGTGATGAAAAGAGAACTGTAAATGTTATCGCGGATAAAGAACTTGCTGCGGATAAATTACTTGAGATTGTTGGGCATCTTGGGGATTTAAAGCTAAAAAATATAAAATTAATTATTGAGATTTCTAAGTAATGAAAAACCTTTCTTTCATGCACTGGGTTGGAGCCATTTGTGGGGCGATTTTTTGTCATGGCTTATTAGCTTTTGGTTGGCCCGTTAATGAAACTTCCAAGGTTGAGCGCTCAGCAGGGGCGCTTGTTGCGATTGTTGGTTCTTTAACAGCTTTTGCTGAGCAACAGGCAGCTGAAGAAACTGTCGAAGAGGTAGTTGAAACTGAAGAAGACGTTTCTGAAATTGAACCATTAAAGCCTGTTGATGAGCAGATTGAAGAAATCGTTGAAAAAGAAATTGCAACGAAAGAGCTGATACCTGATGAAAGCTCAGTTGTACCAACTTTGAAGCCTGAAAAGCCTAAGAAGAAGGTTAAAAAGAAAAACAGCAAGAAAACCAAAAAGGCTAAAAAAGATAAGAAAAAACAAAAGAAACGCCTTGCGGGAAAGCGCTTAGCTGCTCTCAAGAAAGGTGGCGGAGCTAAGGGGAAGCAGAAAAAAATTGCTGGTAAAGCAGCGATGTCAAATTATCGGGGCCGTGTGCAATCTCATTTAGCGCGATATAAGCGCCGTGTTGGAGCATCGAAGGGGCGTGTTGTCGTGAGTTTTTCACTTGCGCGATCTGGCGGCGTGCGTGGTGTTCGTATAGTGAGTAGTTCAGGTAATGGAGCCATTGATCGCGCTGCCATTTCTATGGTTAAGCGGGCCTCTCCTTTTCCTCGGATGCCTGCTGGTGGGCCGTCTTCAATGAGGTTTTCTGTGCCGATTAGTTATCGGTAAGTTTTCATAGTTGCGTGATTTGCATGAATGAATGTTCAAAGAATGCATTTTTCAAATTAAGAGTTATGATTTTTACTAAGAGCCTATAAATCTTTAATGGGATCTTAGACATGTTATTTTATGTGCGGTTAGTTTCTTTTATATCGCTGTTCTCTTGTGTTTTTCTTTTTGCACCTGCTCTTGCAGAAACAAAAAACCAGGCTGAGAAAGTCTGTGGCTATTCTCCA
>CAXIBI010000033.1:0-21367 GCA_964022305.1 uncultured Hyphomicrobiales bacterium
CACCGCCACTCAAACGGTCATCACCAGCGCCGCCACTCAAACGGTCATCACCAGCGCCGCCACGCAAACGGTCATCACCAGCGCCGCCACGCAAACGGTCATCACCAGCGCCACCACGCAAACGGTCATCACCAGCGCCGCCGGACAAACGGTCGTCTCCAGCTCCGCCACGTAAACGGTCATCGCCAGCACCGCCGGACAAACGGTCGTCTCCAGCTCCGCCATGCAAACGGTCATTACCGGCACCACCAGACAAGCTGTCATTGCCAGATTCACCAGAAAAATCATCATCACCTGCGTTGCCGGACAGTCGATTGTTACCAACACGGTTAGTTAAAAGATCATCCCCAGCGTCAACTCTCGGTGGATTATTTTCTGTGTTATCAGATAGTTGATCACTATTATATTTTGATGATTGAATACTATCGTTTTTTAAACCATCTATTTTCGTCTCCAACCCCAAATGAGTATTAGGGTTGAAATTATTATTATCTTCAGAAGTAATAGCGCCATCATTTACTTGTTGTGACTTTTTTAATACTGACTGGTACGACTTTTTATCCGACATTATTACTTCTTTTGCTTTTTTTATTAAACTTATAAATTACGAAACACTGGTCTTAGAAGAACTTTTCTAAATAAATATTTCCAACTTGAAAGTAATATTCAGTACCCGGATTTATAGTTAACGACGCATTGATTTCACGGCACTAATAATGCAATCCACAATGAGACTTCATCGACCGCAAAACTAGTCAAAACATATTAAAAAGAGGGCTACAAAGCTTATTCTGCTTAAAAATGGCTAAGAGAGATATTCTGGAAAATTTACAAAAAACGAAAATAAGAAATTCCTGAAAAAAATATTATTTTTTTAATTTTTTTCGAAGCAGGTAACCTGTTACATCGCACCTTTTCTAAAACCCTATTTAGCTTCTGAATAAAGAAAGGATTTTAATAATTATCAGGTGCGTGACTGCGAGCTTCTTTACTTATTTTTTCAATTACAGGTGAAGTTAAACTCTTGAGAAAATGTTCCAGATCCTCCATTTCCTTAGTTGAAAGACCTAAAGGTTTTATGCGTGGATCCACTTCTTTATGTGGCTCTCCTCCCTGGTTATAAAATTTAAGCACATCTTTAATCGTCGCAAATTTTCCATCATGCATATAAGGCCCCGTAATTGATAAATTCCGCAACGTCGGCGTTCTGAATTTCCAGCGATCCTTTGGGTTTTCAGTAACTTCATATCTTCCAAGATCAGCTGGTATTTTTCCGCTCACCATAGCGATTATGTCTTCTGAAACATCATGAAAAACACCAGGTGCCAACTCCACACGTGTGGTTTTTGGAGGATTTTGCCTTTGTTGCTCTCTCCACCAGCCATAGCTGATGTCGTGAAATTGATCATCGGTAAACTTCGCATATGTCTCACCAATCAGATGACAAGAAACACAACCTCCCTTGCCCGCAAAAATCTCATATCCACGGATTTCAGATTGATCAAGAACCCCTTTTTCCTTTCCATAAAACCACCGATCAAATCGACTATTCCCAGCAATAAGCGTCCTTTGATAAACAGCAAAAGCTTTTCCCAAAGTATCAAGCGATGGCGGAGCATCAAAAGCCTTTTCAAACAGCCCTTGATAATCAGGTAATTTTTTCAAAAGAGCAATAACATGCCCGGCAGAAGGATTTGCCATTTCATTTCTAGCAATAAGAGGGGAAATATATTGCGTCTCTAAGGTTGGGTCACGTCCATCAACAAACAGATGTTTGTAAAACGCCGCGTTCAAAATGCTCGGCGTATTACGGCGCCCAATCCGCCCCTCAACACCAACAGATGTTTCAATCTCATGGCTTGTAAACCCTTGTTCTGGCACATGACACATCCCACAAGATGTGGTCCCATTGATAGACAAACGCCGATCAAAAAACAATTTTCTCCCAAGTTCGATCTTTGCCTGCGTTGGCAAATTATCTTTAGGATGAACAACCAAAGGCAAACCAAGTTGCTGAGTTAACGATCGCTCAAGCGCCGCCTTACTCCAATCATTTTCCAAAACACGCGCCTTTAAAACACCTGTCTCCGATTGATTATTGAAAAAGAAGAACAAAAGAAACAATGAAGACAAAAGACACAGCAAAAAGAAAAACACTGAGTGTCTCGGATGAAAACGTCTAAGGTTTTGCATGTTCTTCTTCTTTAAGCAAAGTTTCCACATCGGCCATAATCAAACGCGGGTCGACCATACCTAATCCATAGATGTTACGAATATTCCCTTGAGCATCAACCAAAAATAATCGCAACAAATGAAAAAGCATATCCCCATCACCAGAGCGGTTCACCACTTGACCAAACCCTTTAAGAATAGGGTTTAAATCAGCCATTTTCTCTGTAGTTAAAACATGCCAGTTGATCTTTTTTGAGGCCTCTTTATCTATCAGCATCGGATAAGCAAAAGAGGCAATCGCCTCTGTGGTATCTCTTTCTGGATCAAAACTAATAGTCATAAGTTGAACTTTATCTTTAAGCCCAGGAATTTTTTGACTGACATCGTAGATATCAAATAATGTAGACATTGCCAAAGGACAGCCATTCACATCACTACATAAGAGATACACAAAACTGACCAGTGAGACTTTTCCCTTTAACAATTCTGACAAGGATTTCTTTTGCCCCTCATGAGTAAGGACAAACCCGCTAGGTGCAGATTTAATGGAAGGGAGCTGATAGCTTCCAACAACAGGAGCCTCAAATTGATACTCATCACTTTGTTTAAAAAACTGAGAGAACGGCTGATTAAAACTAAGGTCTCTCTTATTAACAAGGGAAACCGTTGAAGTTGAAAATAAAAAAAAGAGAGTAAGCACGAGCATCATCAAAACAAAAATAATTGAATTACGCTTCGTGATAACTCTCAATTGAAAACCTATATCTTTTAATATTAAAAAACTGATCGCTATTTATAAAGGCTGGCACTACCAAACCGCATTTGATGAGATCGACCTAATTTTTCTTTATAAAAATCTACCTCAAAATCAAAGACCAGTTCTTTACCATTCCATTTATATGCCTTTAGATATTGTTGATCGTCTTCACCTTTCTTATCCCAGTTTCCAAGCAATGAGCTAGAGTAATATACCCGCTTACCATCCCAGCTTTGAGAAACCATATTCACCTGACTAGCAATTTTCTTCTCATAAACAAGCTTGGGTTTATGAGGATTGCTAATGTCAAAATATCTGGTCATGCCATCCATAAACGAGTTAACCCATAACCCCTTATCATCAGACGTAATGGAAATATCAACCGGCAACGGCACTTTTGACGGGTCGCCAATATCAGCAACCGCTTTCGCTTGCCACTCCCCTTGATCATCTTCATAAATCAGCCAGAGTTTGGAAGTAAGCGCTGTACTTGTGAAGGCGTAATTGTGATTGTCTCCCCAAGCAAAACGAATTTCTAGTGGGGCTCCTGGCACATGCAAAACCTTCTTCGGTTTTCTTGTATGCAAATCCCAAACGGTCATGGTTTGGCCAAACCGTTTCATCGCCACCGGATCTTTGAGCATTTTGCCAAAGTCCATCATATAATTTGACCAGCCTGTAAAAGATGAAGTCAGCATGATATTTTTTCGCGCCAAAGCCCGCACATCATAGCCAAACCCATCAACAACTTTAGAAGCAAGCTTAGCCCCTTGAGGAGCTTTTGTGGTTGGCAACCAATGCGTCGCGATAAATTCGCCTTCATCGCTATATTCAACAAGCGCAGTTCGCCCGCCATTATCTTTATCATTCGACAAGCCAGAAATCATGACACGTCCGGGCAGACCGTAAAAGGTATGCGGACCGATAACCCCACCAGATGCTTTTACAAAGTTTTTGATAACCTTATGTAGTTTTGGCTTTGAGGGGTCTGTGTGAACATCGAAAATAAAAATACGGTTTGTATCTAACCCACCTGCCCATAAAAAACGCCGGTCAGCAGAAAAGCCACTATGATGCGCTTCATTTCGCCCTCCAACAGAAAGGCTATGAATGACCTTCCCCCTCGTTGAAGAGTCTTTTCTAAGATCTATTGTGACGAGTTTATCCTGACCATCACCGAGCCCTTCTTTCCCAAGGGTCCAGACATAAACATATTCCTCATGGCCCTTAATTTTAGGCATGTAAGGCGACTGGCAGGTTTCATCAGCCCTAACAATTGAAGGCTGAAAACTAAGTGCTGTGATGATAAAAATAAATAAGAGTATGTGTCTCAATTTCAAAACGTCCTTCCCCAAGGTCCGTAAAATCAAACTCAATTGTTGTCATTATAATTATTTTTTTAATAACGGACATAATCCATATCAAAGCTGGCAAAACAAACACCAACGCTTAATATTATACCTAAGTATAAACCTAGCAATTTATCATCGACAATAAAATTTATGTTATCAGCAGATAATACGAGCACAACTTTAGTGCTATGGGCATATACTAACCTCATACGATAAATTCAAAAACTCAATCCGCTCACGTTCCTCAGCGGTCCCTCTCTAGGCCAAAGTAAAAACATGTATCCTAATTAAGCAAACAATTAAGAATAAAGAGCAATAATAAACCTCAGAGATGTCAAATAGCGAGTATCAATAACGAGAATGAACACGCATAAAAATATTGCAATTTTTGGGGCAAGCGGCGCAATCGGCACCGCATTCGTAAATGCATTCGCAAACCATGAAGACAATCAGATCTATGCTTTTTCCAGATCACACAAAAAATTTGATCAAGAGAATGTCCATTCCCACCAAATTGACATCCAAGATGAAACCTCAATTGAAAAAGCAATTGCAGGTGCCTGCCAAAATACTCCTTTAGACATCGTTATCATCACCATCGGAATTCTGCACCAAAACTTAAACGAGACAGATGAAACAACCTCCTTCGGCCCAGAAAAATCCCTTTCTGATTTAACAGCAGAAAAATTTCAAAAACTATTTGAGATAAACACAATCGGCCCAGCGCTTATCGCGAAACATACTCTTCCCCTAATGAATAAAGACAAAACAAGCATCTTTTGCGCGCTCTCAGCAAGAATAGGCAGCATCAGTGATAATCACTTAGGAAGCTGGTATGCTTATCGAGCGTCAAAAGCCGCCCTAAACATGATTATCAAGACAGCCAGCATCGAAATGCAACGGCGCAAATATAAGACCATCGTCATAGGTCTCCATCCCGGCACTGTCGACAGCCAGCTATCACAACCCTTTCAAAGAAGTGTATCCAAAGCAAAACTGTTCACACCTGAATATTCTGTGTCAAAAATGCTCAATGTTATTGAAAATCTAACACCAGATGAGACAGGTAAAATTTTCGCTTGGGATGGACAAGAAATCCCTTATTAAGATAAAGCCTTAAATAAAAACGCCGAACAATAACTAACGTCTTACATCAACGATCAATCGACCTTTAACAGCCCCCTTCAGCATTGCGTCAGCCGTCTCTACAATCTCTGTCAAACCAATCTCTTTGCTCATTTTTGCCAAATGCTCAGCATCCAGATCTTCAGATAATCTGCGCCAAGCCTCAATACGTTTTTCTTTCGGGCAATAAACACTATCAATGCCAACCAAAATCACACCCCGTAAAATAAACGGCATTACCGTTCCAGGAAAGTCAAACCCAGCTGCTAAACCACAAGCGGTGACAACACCTCCATATTTCATTGACGCGCAAATATTCGCCAAAGTCGTACTGCCAACACAATCAACAGCACCGGCAAACCGTTCTTTATTCAGAGGCGGGCCACTTTCAGAAAAAACTGAGCGATCTAAAACTTCACTAGCTCCAAGCTCTTTTAAATAGTCATGCTCTTGAGCCTTACCTGTAAGCGCAACAACATCGTACCCAAGCTTGGCTAAGAGAGACACTGCCACACTCCCAACACCGCCAGAAGCACCAGAGACAATCACTTCACCATCACCTGGTCGGACACCTTGGTTCTCAAGTCCCATCACACAAAGCATAGCTGTATAACCAGCAGTTCCTATAGCCATGGCCTGCTTTGTGTCAAAACCATCTGGTAAATGCACCAGCCAATCCGATTTGACTTGTGCTTTTGCAGCGTAACCGCCCCAATGTTTTTCACCGACACCCCAGCCATTTAAAACAACCTTTTGTCCCTCACTAAAGTCTGGAGTTTCCGAAGAAACAACCGTCCCCGCAAAATCAATTCCAGGAACCAGCGGATAAATCTTAGCAATAGGCATCGCCCCTGTAATCGCAAGAGCATCTTTATAATTTATGGTCGAATAATCAATCTCGACCAATACATCCCCGTCAGGCAAATCACCCTCAACGATTTCCTTTAATGCAACGACTTGTTTGTCACCACTCTTTTCAATTAATAATCCCTGAAACATACACTTCCCCCTTCAAACCTTTTATCTTCTTTTGCTAACACCATAAATAAAACCTAATGAAAAGCCAAACCTGTTCAGCTATAGTTTTCAAGTTTCCATCGAAACTATAATTCAAACTTGAAATCTACCAAAAATACTGTAACTTGCAAATTTAAAGTTATGTGCACCTGTAAGACTAACAAGCATCTAAATGGAAGCTCTTCCAAAATGAAAAACATTATCGAAATCGAAAACATCAACAAGATATATGCTGGCGGGTTCCAAGCTTTAAAAGATATAAACCTTTCCATTAAAGAAGGTGAGATTTTCGCGCTTTTAGGCCCCAATGGTGCGGGCAAAACAACTCTGATTAGCACGATCTGCGGTATCGTCACCCCAACTGAAGGCACTATCAAAGTCGCAGGTTTCGACATTGAAAAAGAGTACCGACAAACACGCAGCATGATCGGTCTTGTCCCCCAAGAGCTCACCACAGATGCTTTTGAAACAGTTTGGGCAACAGTAAGTTTCACTAGAGGACTCTTTGGAAAAAAAGCCAAACCAGATTATATAGAGAAAGTTCTAAAGAGCCTCAGCCTTTGGGATAAAAAAGACAACAAACTCATGACCCTCTCTGGTGGCATGAAACGCAGAGTGCTTATTGCCAAAGCGCTTTCTCACGAACCTAAGGTCCTCTTCCTAGATGAACCAACCGCTGGCGTCGACGTTGAGCTGCGAAAAGACATGTGGAACATTGTCCGAGACTTGCGGACAAGCGGTGTAACCATCATCCTCACCACTCATTATATTGAAGAAGCTGAAGAAATGGCCGACCGCATCGGTGTCATCAATAATGGTGAAATCATTCTTGTTGAAGACAAAACAGAGCTGATGCAAAAACTCGGTAAAAAACAACTCACCCTAGAGCTCACCCAAAGCCTAGATGAAATCCCCCCCTCACTCAAAGAGTTCGATCTCGAACTCATCAATGAAGGTAATGCTCTCACATATACCTATGACACGACAAAAGAGCGCACAGGCATAACCACAATGCTCAACGCTATCAGTGAGAGCCAAATTAAATTTAAAGACCTCAACACGAAGCAAAGCTCTCTAGAAGAAATCTTCGTAGAATTGGTGAAAAAATAATCATGAATATTCAAGCAATTAAAGCAATTTATAATTATGAAATGGCAAGAGCCTTGCGCACCTTAGGTCAAAGCATCGCCTCACCTGTGATTTCAACAGCGCTTTATTTCATTGTTTTTGGCTCAGCCATTGGTAGCCGTATCACAGAAGTGGATGGTATCTCATATGGTGCCTTTATCGTACCCGGCCTCATTATGTTTTCAATCCTCACCCAGTCATTATCTAACGCCGCCTTTGGGATATACTTTCCCCGCTTTACAGGCACAATTTATGAAGTCTTATCCGCGCCTATATCACCGCTTGAAATCATCATTGGTTATGTCGGTGCTGCAGCAACAAAGTCATTTGTCCTAGGCCTCATCATATTGGCCACAGCTCACTTGTTTGTCCCCCTAGATATCAAGCACCCCATCATAATGCTTGTCTTTTTAGTCCTCACATGCCTCACCTTCGCTATGCTGGGGTTCATCATCGGCATATGGGCAGAGGGGTTTGAAAAACTACAAATCATCCCCTTACTTGTCATCACACCACTCGCCTTTTTAGGAGGCACATTTTATTCAATCAGCATGCTGCCCCCCTTCTGGCAAACAGTGACGTTGTTTAATCCAGTCGTCTATCTCATTAGCGGTTTCCGTTGGAGTTTTTATGAAATCTCAGACGTCAATATCGGCTTAAGTATCATCGCAATCCTGGCCTTCTTAAGCGTTGCCATTGGTGTGACCTACTGGATTTTCAAATCTGGCTATAAATTGAAATCTTAGAACAAACAGTTATGAGTTATCATGGACTAGCACCTAACAAGCTAGCTTGTCTTTCTGTCAGATAAAAACTCAACCAGCGTATCATAAACCAATCTAATTCGCCGGCTGGTATGGAGCTCTCGGTGAGTGATCAACCATACGGGAAACACAATCGGCTCCATATCCGGCAAGAGACGCTCTAGCCCAGGTGTCTCTTCAGCCACTTTATCTTCCATTACTGAGATCCCCATTCCATGACGAACAAACTCCCAAGCCACCCCTCCATTAGAAGAACCAACACGAAAATTCTTGGGAGTGATACGAATACCTAAAGGCTCAAGAAACTGAACCATCTCTTGCGGGTTACCATAACTAACAAATTCATGGTCAACCAAATCATCAAAATTTTTCGGTCGTCCATATCGTTCTAAATAAGCAGTCGAAGCATAAAAGTGAGCCTTGGAATGTTTGATCAACCGCCCGATTAATTCAGGTTGTTCCGGCCGCACATGACGGATCGCAATATCCGCCTCACGCATCAACAAATTACGAATATCATTTGCCGCCACAACATCAATTTCAAGCTTAGGCGCAATCTGACATAAATGCTTCACCACTGGTGGCAAAACATAGGCCGACATAATATCACTCGCCGTAATGCGAACCATGCCCTCAATAGATTGCGATTGACTGGACGCCACCAATGATATTTGAACCGCCGCATCACGCATAGCCTGCACATGCTTGAGCAAACTATGCCCCGAAGATGTCAAACGCAACTGACGCCCGCCGCGCTCAAAAAGAGTAACCCCTAAATCCTCTTCCAATCCGGCAACTTGCCGCCCTAATGTAGGCTGCGTTTGACCAAGCAAACGGGCAGCTGCAGAAAAAGACCCCTCTTCAGCTGCCGCCAAAAAGGCACGCACCTGATTCCAGTCAAATGATATCGCCTGCCAATCCATGCATATTTGTATACTTTAGGTGCATATTTAGTCAATTTTCTTTTATCTCAAAAAATGCATTAATTTTTTCATTAAGGAGCATTCATATGACAAAAACAGCTAAATTCTGGGACAATGTGGCTAAAAAATATGCAAAATCCCCCATTAAAAACATGGAAAGCTATACATATACCTTAGAGCGTACCAAGTCTTACTTGAAACCAGAAGACAAAATCTTAGAGATCGGCGCTGGTACAGGCTCAACCGCCATTGAGCTCGCTCCCTCAGTTGAACAAGTCATAGTCACAGACATCTCCCCAGAAATGATGAACATCGCTAAAGAAAAGGCAACTGAGCAAAACATCACGAATATTGAATGCCTAACCTCTGATGCCCTAGCCTCTGATTTAACAGGCCCCTATGATGTCATCTTAGCCCATAACCTCTTGCACCTTGTTGAGGATCTACCAGAAACAATCGCAAGAGCTAACGCCTTGCTTAAACCTGGCGGTCTCTTTATCTCAAAAACCTTCTGCAAACCAACAAGCTTTGGCCCACCCCTTTATTACATCATGCGCCTAGCCTTACCGCCTATGCAACTCATCGGCAAAGCCCCTTTTGTTGCCTTTTTGAGCATCAAAGAACTTGAGGAACAAATCACAGCTCAAGGCTTTGAAATTATCGAAACAGCTAACTATCCAGTAAAAGAAACCAGACGCTATATCGTTGCTAGAAAGATTTGACATCAAATCTGGTTATCAATTGAAGAGTTAATCTCAAAAATATCACTATTATTTATCGTGATAAAAATAGAGCGTTCCGCCTAAAAGTGGATACCGGTTTTAGGAAAAAAGGAACGCTAAAAGAGAACTAGAGCATTTCTTTGAATCCATAAAAAAGAGGAATGCTCTAGAGTCTAACAGCGCCTATTGGACGCTGTTAGAACTATAGAGTTAGGAAAGAAATTTTAGTCGCAATATCCATAACGACATCTTTGGCGCATCAAATCACGTAGTTCATCTTTAAAATCTTTCGCTTCATTGCGTCCTTCTGTACGGCCTTCGCTCTTGCCAACAGGATAACCATTTTCATATCCGATCCTATATCCAGCTTTATAGCCTCTAACATATTCAGCCCAATTAAAAGCATTAGCGTTTCGTTGAGTGGAATAACGATTATTCGGCCGTCTTAATTCATCCCGATAACCACGCTTATAACCATATTTAAAACCATCCTGATAACCATGCTTATAACCAGCTTTTTTCCCGGCTATCTTGCCTTGTTGATAAGATGACGCAGCTGCAGCTTCTGTCACTGAAGTCATATTAACCGCTCCAAAAGATACCATAACAGCAAGAGCCGGAAGAATAGATTTCATGATAAAACTGCGGCGAATTATTTTTGTAAAAATTTTCATTTGTTTAGTCCCTATATGTGTATTGCTAATGAGCCTATAAAACCCCACAGCGCATTTAGAGATCATGAACTAAGCGTACAGAAATCATTCATGTAGATTACAAATTTGTAATAATAACAACAGCCAACGCCCCAACAAAAGAAACCAGATGCTCTATCGTTGCAAAAAGTTTGACCTTCTATCTTCCACCCCGCCTCAAAAGAATTGTCTCTTATTCACCATGTCAAAAGCAGTTAATTTATGAGTTTATGACCTGTAATTTCCACAGCCCTTCCCTTCCCTCTAGTCCAACATATTGTAAAACTAAAATGTTATGTTATAACATCACAAATATACACACGCCTCAGCACTCTCAAAGAAGCTGCAAGGTGGCTTAAAGAACATTTGCGAAAATCATAGGACCCATGGAACAACAACTTCAAAAGAAACTCCCAGTCACAGTGTTATCTGGCTTTTTAGGCGCTGGTAAAACAACACTCTTAAACCATGTCCTCAATAATCGTGAAGGGCTAAAAGTCGCCGTCATCGTCAATGATATGAGCGAAGTTAACATTGACGCTGACCTGGTTCACGAAGGTGGTGCCGACCTCTCTCGCACAGATGAAAAACTCGTTGAAATGAGCAATGGCTGTATTTGCTGCACCTTAAGGGACGACCTCTTACAAGAAGTAAGACGCCTCTCCAACGAAGGACGCTTTGATTATTTACTGATTGAATCAACCGGCATCTCAGAACCCCTCCCCGTCGCTGCCACCTTTGAGTTCCGTGATGAAAATGAAGAAAGCTTGAGCGATGTTGCCGAACTCGATACAATGGTTACCGTCGTTGACGCCATCAACCTACTCGCTGACTACAGCTCAACTGACCTCTTAAAAGATCGCGGTGAATATTTAGGCGATGAAGACGATCGCACATTGGTTGATTTGCTTGTCGATCAAATTGAGTTCGCCAACGTCATTATCTTAAACAAAATTGAACTGGCAACTCCAGACCAATTAGAAACAGCCCGCACAGTAATCCGCTCATTGAACCCAGAAGCCAAGCTAATCGAAACTTCAATGGCCAAAGTGGACTTACAACAAGTCTTAAACACCGGGCGTTTTGACTTTGACACAGCCCACAAACACCCTCTCTGGTACAAAGAACTCTATGAATTTGAGGACCACACACCAGAAACCGAAGAATATGGCATTTCAAGTTTTGTCTACCGCGCGCGCCGCCCTTTCAATCCTGAAAAGTTCCAAAACTTCATCAATTCATCTTGGCCCGGCGTCATCCGCTCCAAAGGTCATTTCTGGCTCGCAACGCGCCCTAAATGGGTTGGCGAGCTAAGCCAAGCTGGCGCATTAGTTAAGACAGAAGGTTTAGGCTTCTGGTGGGCAGCCGTCCCGAAAGAACATTGGCCAGATCACGAAGAATGGGAAAAGATCTTAAACAAAAACTGGACAGAAACTTACGGCGACCGCCGCCAGGAAATCGTCTTCATTGGCTCAAACATGAACAAAGAAGAGCTCTGCAAAGTTTTAGACGGCTGTTTGGTTGACGAAGAAGATGAAATGGACATTGAAGGCTGGAGCAAACTAAACGATCCATTTCCAGCTTGGCAGCAAGGCTAAACAAAATGAGCGAAGTTGCACAAGCTGAGAAAATACCTCCCCAACCTGAGCCAAATGCGAAACTTGGGGATTTAACTCTCACAACAAAATCCATCCAAGATTTGAATAAAATAACCGAGCCCGCTGCCAGTCTCATCATCTGGCAGCGGAGCTTAGACCAATCCTTGTTAAACTGGTTAGACAATTTATCACCAGAGCAACTGCCCTCTGGCCGTGTCCTAACCGATAGGCAAAACATTAGAGAAGCAATTGAAACCTTCTTTTCTAATATTGCTAACGATGACCAATACGAAAAAACTTTACTCGCAGATGACATCACTCTCTTGGCACAAAAATATGCAGACATCACAACGCCAAGCAAAATAGACATTCGCCTAGATGTCATCCAAAACGATGCTTGCTGGAAGTTCCACCTTGATCGCGTGAACTACAGATTAGTCACAACTTATCTCGGTCAAGGCACACAATATGTCTCACCTGAAAATGCCGATGAAGCTTTAGAACAACAAACTGATTACGACGGCCCCTTAAAAGTCATAAGAGAGCAAGAAGTCGCCATTTTCAAAGGTTCTTGCAATACACCGGGAACAGGCATCGTCCACAGATCTCCACCAATTAAAGAAAAACAAACCACACGCCTGCTTCTATGTATCAACGCAAGGTCAGACGTCTCTCCTAATTTATGGAATTCATAATCAAGAAACAAAACTCTAATCAAATTTTTATGTTTCTTTTTAAGTTAGGCTCAGAACCTAGATGAGAGTTGATATTTCAAATTTTAAAAATCATAATAACCCCGGCTCAATAATAAGCAGCTGATGTAAATTGATATTTTTGAAAGAAAGAAAACAAATGGTCAAAAAAATTGGGCTCCTATTAGCTAGTGTCATCACACTGGCCATTTTTTTGACCAATATCTGGCCCTCAAATGATCTATTAGACTATGGAGAACAGCTCGCAGGTGAATGCCGCTCTTGTCACAAGCAAAATACAAAAACAGACGGCATCCCTCCCATCATCGGCATGAAACCTGAAAACTTCGTAAGTATTCTAATGTCTTACAAAGAAGAAAAGCTAACTAACCAAACCATGGTCTCCGTTGCGAAATCATTGGATGATGAACAGATGAAAGCATTAGCCCTATATTTTTATTCTCTAAAAGAAAACAACTAGCAATAACACTCTATGATTTCACAAACATCTCATTCGTGATGCTATCATACCAACTCAAAGATTCATCAAATGTTGCCTTACGCAGTTCATCACTCTCACCCGTTTGAGAGATAAAATTATCTTTAGCAAGTAACTTTTCCCCCTCAGCTGTATAATTCGCACCAATCTTGACGCTATTATCAACCGAAATCATCGACCAACATGTATTTCTAAACCGCGGTGCAAACTGCCTCTTGCCAGCAAGCTCAGTTAAAATGGCATTCGCCACAACCCGCGCTTGACTGTTCGCTGAAAAAGCAGACTTCGGCATCGCTTTAGCTATTGCCGCATCACCAATGACATGCACATCTTTTTGCAAGGTAGATGAAAAATCTTTCGCATTAACCGGACACCAATCTCCTTTGGTACAACCAGCAATATGAGCGATTTTTCCAGCCTTTTGCGGCGGGATAATATTCGCCACATCAGCCTTAGTCACCTCACCATCACCAGTGGTCACAGTCATAGCAGAGACATCAACTTTCTTGATCCCCCCATCTGTAAAATCAGGAGAAAGCCACTCAATAATATCCTGGTAATGATCACGCCATCCTTCCTGGAACAACGCCATCTTGGAGAACTTCTCTTTAGGGTCAAAGATAATCAATTTCGAACCCGGTTTATGGGTCTTCAAATAATGCGCAATCATCGACGCCCGCTCATAAGGACCAGGTGGACAACGGAACGGATTAGGCGGCGCCGCCATAACAACAGTGCCCCCCTCTCTCATATTCATTAATTGCGTTTTTAAAATCTGCGTCTGCACACCGGCCTTCCAGGCATGTGGCATTGTCTTGGCAGCTTCAGCTGAATAGCCCTCTATTTGCTCATATTTAAAATCAATACCAGGAGAGAGAACGAGCTTTTCATACGCTATTTTGTCACCATTTTGTAACGTGACTTCTCTTTTAGCTGTATCCACATTGGTCGCAAGCTCAGTGATAACATTCACACCGAACTTTTTTAAACCGTCGTAATCATGAGTGATCGAGTTGAATGTGCAGAAACCACCAATAAAAAGATTAGAGAAAAAACAACTTGTATATTTGGCTTGAACTTCAATTAAGGTCACATCTAGTTGCGGCGCATTTTTCTTCAAATAATGGGCCACAGAGGCTCCACCAGCACCACCGCCGATAATGACAACACGACCTTTACCTTTAGTAATAGAAAAAGCCGAATACGCACCAACTGCAACAGCAGTTGCCCCAGCAGCGGTTGCCAATTGCAGAAATCGCCGACGATCAATCCCAGTCATACCCTCACCCTCCCGAAGTGAAAACCGTTTTTTTGAACAATGTTCGACTTTAAATTAGCAGTGTCAATGCCAATGACCCAAAAGACTAATCCACAGACTTCACATTTTAGTTATAACAAAAAATCCAACCCCACTTTGCAATACTAAACATCAAGAACAGAGCTGTCCAAATAGTAATTTCAAATCAAGTAAACTAAAACAAAATCTCACTCAATAAAGAAGCTATGTTCCAAGTCGTCTTTAGCTAACTTCACTCATAAATTTTACACTTGCATAGTAATTCATTTAGTAGCTCTATTTGAAGGAATACCAAAACAATGAATAGTCTCTCACTCTCGATAACGAAAGAAGGTGATTTGTGAAAGTTTTATATGTAGATGACGAACGCTCAGCCCTAAATTCATTTGCAGCTGATCATGCGAGAGACGGGATAAGTGTCGAATGTTTCCAAGATTCAAGAGCACTGCCTGAATTACTCGCATCCAAAAGTAAAAAAGACTTACCAGATGTAGTTGTCATGGATCTTTATATGACAAATGAGCAAACAAATAGCCCAGAGGCAGTCAAAACAAATAAAGAGGTTGATGAGTTAGTCGAACGGATCACAAAAGTTCGCGCTGAGCTTGCTGACCTGGTTAAGAAGGAAAAAACACCAACTGCTATAGATGCCCTGAGAGAGATCCGTAATAATCCAAACACCAAACAGATACCTGTCATTTTAGTAACCAGAGAAGGCTTAGCACTCCTGGGAGATTCTCTCGTACAACAATCCCTCGAAATGGGTGCCGAATGGATGATAAAAGGCCGCGCTCCTGAAACAATTCGCGCCTTGATTAATCGCACATACACCCAATCTCTGGCATCACGGCGCAGACTAAAACGCGACGTAACCCTAACCCTCTTCGGCGCGCTCCTAGGAGCTATCTTAGGAACTATATTAGGAGCTCTGTTCTAATCTGACCACTTCCAGTAACACAGGCCCAACGAGGAGCAGCACTTCAGAAGCACGATGGCCTATGTTGATACCACGGCAGCTGTAGCCAATTGCAGAAAACACAGACGTTCAATCCTAGTCACCTCTTCATCCTCCCTAAGTGAAAACTATTTTTCGAATACTGTTCGAATTGAAAATAGGAGTGGCAATGCCAATGAACAAAAATACTAATCAGTAGTCTTAACATTTTAGTTACAAGAAAAAATTGGCATTAGTCTCAGTCAAACTTTAAAAAATCAATGATCCAATCACGTTCTTGATGCATATAAGCCTTGGCCTTGACCTCACACCTATCCATCAAATCATCATAATAAACCATATCGCATGAATTTAATAATTGCAGCGCAGGTGACTTGAGAGAATTCAAAACACTTCTACGAGATTGAATATCAATAGGAGGTTTATTTAATTTAAAAACACTCGCTGATTGAGTAAGAACAGCCTTTAGCTCTAACATACCTAAATCAGTCAAAGCATCAAAAACGAATTCATATCCCCCCTCTTCTAAATTAAAATAAAATTGATAGTGCCCTCCATTACTAAGCTCAGCTGTATAATAAGTAAAAAAGTGCAAATTACATAAGGGATGACCTATTCCATCATAAAATTCTTTATCTAGCTTTGGATTACAACTAGCAACATTTAATATTTGTCCAACACAATCTGTTGGATCGGCGTCACTAGAAAATAATTTATCAATATATAACTGTGAAAACCTCATTCCCAAGTCCATTCAAAACTTAGCAATTAATATCTAAATTACATTACTAAAAAACCAACCCCACTCTCAATACTAAATATTAAGAGCAGAGTTGGCCAAAGGCTCACCTAAATAAAAGCATAGAACAAAAAACGTAGGCCAAATGGCCGTCAGCGCTTAAGCAGCTGCCCCTCGGAGTGCAGCCAACGCTTCTTCAGCGTTGGCATCGCGCAAGAGAAATCCAGAAAAATTAACTACACGAAGAAGGAGTTCAGCCCACTTCGGGCTGAAGGACATGGCGAAGCGCCAGCGAAGCCCGGCGCTTAGCGCCGCCCCGTCGGAGGGCCCGCCGCTTTATGCGGCGGATTAGCCCGTGAGACAATTAATGCCCCCCATTTCCATATTTCGTGGCATAATCAACAGCCAAGCCATAAACCGGGTCATCAGAGTCACGATCCACAATCAACATGCCTGAACGCTCGAGGAGCACCTGACAATCACGGCTAAGATGGCGCACATGCAGTTTCTTGCCATAACCATCATAACGTGCTGCCAAAGCTTCAATCGCTTCAAGTGCTGAATGATCCCACAACCGGGCTTCTTTAAAATCAATGATCACTTCATCAGGGTCATGTCTTGGGTCAAAATATTCCTGAAATTCGGCAACTGACGAGAAATACAATTGCCCGTTCACATGATAAACTTTTGCGCCGGTGTCCTTCATGCAATCACGAATATGAACATGCTTGGCGCTCTCCCAGGCAAATACCAAAGCAGAGACAATCACCCCCACAATCACCGCAATCGCAAGGTCAGTGAACACAGTAACAAGTGACACTAAAATCAACACAAACGCATCAGCATAAGGTATTTTCGGTAGCATCTTAAAGGTATCCCAAGCAAAGGTACCAATCACCACCATAAACATCACCCCAACAAGGGCAGCCAAAGGAATAAGCTCGATTAAGTCAGAAGCAAAAAGAATAAAGCCAAGCAGGAACAACGCAGCTGCAATACCAGAGATCCGCGTCCGACCTCCAGAGCTTACATTAATCATGGTCTGGCCAATCATCGCACAGCCACCCATGCCACCAAAGAAACCACACACAAAGTTAGAAGCACCTTGCGCCAAACATTCTTTCGAAGCACCACCACGTTTCTCAAGCTTGTCATTCACCAAATTGAGGGTCAACAAACTTTCAATCAAACCAATCGCCGCCAAAATCAGTGCATAAGGCAAGATGATTTTAAAAGTCTCAAAGGTAAGCGGGACAGAAGGAATAGAAAAGAGCGGCAACCCAGCGCCAATATCGGCCATATCCCCAACCGTGCGCGTATCTAGCTTAAAGAAAATTGCAAGCGCACTCACACCAGCAATCGCAACCAATGGCGCAGGAATAGTTTTCGTCACCTTAGGCACCAAATAAATCAGCAGCATGGTGAGGAATACAAGCGCCATCATTACAAAAAGCTGATGACCTTCCATCCATTGCTGTACGCCATTAGCATCAGTGACTTTAAATTGAGAAAGCTGCGCAAGGAAAATCACGATGGCAAGTCCATTCACAAAGCCGAGCATAACCGGGCGTGGCACCATGCGAATAAATTTACCTAAATGGAAAATCCCGGCCAAAAGCTGAAAAATCCCCATGAGGACAACAGTAGCAAAAAGATATTGCACACCATGCGTCATCACAAGCTCAACCATCACAACAGCAAGCGCCCCTGTTGCACCAGAAATCATGCCAGGCCGTCCACCATAAAGCGCTGTGATAAGCCCAACGATGAAAGCCGCATAAAGCCCAACCAAGGGTTCAACCCCTGCCACAAAAGCAAACGCCACAGCCTCAGGCACAAGAGCCAAAGCAACGGTTAAGCCACATAAAATTTCAATTTGAAAACGTGAAAAAGTTAGAGGTTCACCACCAAGATATCGTTTGGCCGCGTCAAGAAAAGAAGCCTGCGTGCTCACTATATTATTCCTAATGTTTGAAAATTGATGTCCTGACTGACTAACAAACTGCTAGCAGAACAAATTGATTTTTAAAATGTTAAAATTTGACACAGCCAAATGAAAAGCAAATGACGACCGACCTAAAAGATCTAATTAAACTGTGTCAAATCATCCCTTAAAACACGTCTCTAGAAAGCTTATAAGGGACAGCTCATTAAAATTTAGCCGAACTGATACCCTAAACAGGGCCAAAGTACAAGCCAGCCAGTAAGGAAACAGTAGAGATTGCGACTTTTGAACGAAAAGTAGAGAAGGTTGTTTTTCTTAAAAACCAACAAACTCACTTAATATAGAAACTTCAAGGCCTAATACTAATTGCATTATACCAAGCCGCAATATCATTGATGTCTTTATCAGATAATGTTTGAGCAATTGAATTCATAACTGCATGGGCGCGCACACCCTGGCGAAAATCAATTAATTCTTTAATCACAAACCCCTCAACAGTCCCTTTGAACTGCGCAATCTCAACAGCTTGCAACATACCCAATCGGCCATGACAGCGTGTACAAAGTTGCGCCTTACCGCGGCCAGCCCGTATTGAACGTTTTCTTTCATCAAGCTCTTGCGTTTTTTTTGAAAGGACTTTCTCTGCTGAATTCCCAGAGGGAACAACACCAGCACTAAACCAAACAGCGAGAAAAAAAACTAAGATTAGGGACGTTTTCATTGATCCCCTCCAATCTCTAATTATGAGCGTATTCTCATAATTTTCTCATAAAAAAGGAGGGTAATCAAATCATGCCTTGCAAAAGGTCTGTTCGTCTGTGCAAATCAAAAAAGCAATTGGATGTTAATTGCCAGTTCCACGATGAGGCTGGGAACCCACAATCTTGCCAAGATTTACTGGAAATGAACAAGTCTGGTCGCCGACATCCTTACAAGGCTCAAAAATAGACACCTCACTCGGCGTACCATCACCCCAGACAATCTGTACTGCCACTCGCTTTGCCGTGCCTTCTGGTAAACGGATGGCAATATCTTGCCATTTACTGTTAGGGGGTAATGAAAACGGCAATTGCGGATTACATTTTGCCACCTCAAACCGCTTATCTAATTCAAGTGTATTGATTGAGTAGCGAATTTCATGCAAACGACAATGGAGAGCTTGCAGGGCAGAAAAATAAACCCATTGGTGTCCATCATAATTTCGAAAAGACACCCAACCACTATCCTTATTGATCCTCAACATGTTTTGATAAAGAGCAAGCGGTGGAATTCTGCTTTTAGGACTATCATCGGCAATAACAGGCACAACCAAACCAGATGACATAAACAACAGCGCCATAACAGTCAAAAAACAAGAACGAAGCTTAAATCTCATAAAACCATACACCTTTAAATCTCAAAATTTCTGCTCGTAAAGTTAAACCAGACAGATATAAGTAACGCAATCCCCTCTTAGGTCCAGGTAAGCAATTTAACCTGAGACAAATTTACCACAGCCCCTTGCCTTGACTTCGCCTCATTAACCATTATGTTTCGCCCCCGGTTCCAAACACAAAGGAACTGTTCAAATTTTAAAGTCAATTCTTAAAGGCGGGTTCTTCGTCAAACTTTAAAGACAAATCTAATGGAGTATTCCA
Organism: uncultured Hyphomicrobiales bacterium; assembly: GCA_964022305.1. Classification (GTDB taxonomy): domain Bacteria; phylum Pseudomonadota; class Alphaproteobacteria; order Rhizobiales; family HXMU1428-3; genus HXMU1428-3. The sequence goes on from CAXIBI010000033.1 coordinate 20,015, forward strand.
ATGTTACTTAAACGGACAGGGCTTTTCGCAGCTCTAGCGTTATCATGTCTAATTCTATCTCAAGGTCCAGCTCATGCATTTAAACAATGCGGTAAAGCCTCATGGTATGCTGGCCCAACCAACAAAACAGCAAGCGGCGAACGCCTTCGTCATGGCGCAAACACAGCCGCTCACAAATCTCTCCCCTTCGGCTCAAAAGTGCGCGTAACCAACCGCCGCAACGGACGCTCTATCATTGTTCGTATTAATGATCGTGGTCCTTTCATCAAAGGTCGCATTATTGATCTCACAAGAGGCGGAGCAAAACGCCTTGGATTTATTAACGCTGGTGTAACAAGCGTTTGTATCTCACGCATTAAATAAAAAAATGGCTATCCCAAATATCTCTTGGGATAGCCATCACACTACAAAATGAAAATTCAAAATCTTATCCTTATCGCAATAAATCTATCTTCATCGTAACTGGTTCATGCTGTGGCAATTGGTTCAAAACAGTGCCACTTAAGATCAAAAACATCCCAGCAACCATCAAAAATCGATAATAATACATATCCCTGAACTCCTTATTTTCTTAAAATCTCTTAGAGGCTTTGGTTTGGCCTTTTTAATGAGACGCAAAGAAACTTAATTTGGTTCAATATTTTTTACCGATTTTGTTAGGGACGCAGATCACGGCAAACCAATTCATCTGCCAAAACGCAATCACGGCTTAGCAATTCTTGATTATATGCACTTCCAGAAAGCTTTATCTCAGAAGAGAAAACCATCTGTGTTTGAGCTTCGCTCTGCAATTGCACACGCGATTGATCCTTCTCAATAGCGCTCACATTTTGCGCCATCAAAAGACCTGCAACAAAAAATGCCCCTATAATGAGACTGTAATGTTTTACTAATTCTCCAGATTGTGTCTTCATAGCCCTGCTCCTAAAATTGAAATGTTGAATTATCAATTCGTCGTAGCACCAATGAATTCGGTTCAAATAAAATCAAAATTTACTATATGAAGAAGGAGTGACGCCTCTTCGGCGTCAGGACATAGCAGCACCAGCTGTCCGTCGCACAAGATCAGCCCGAACGGAGCGAAGCGAGTACGCATAAGCTGATCGCAAAAAATGCGACGCACCTCGTAGGGCCCGCTGCTTAGCAGCGGAATAGCCCGTGAGAGAGAGAAACTCAACCTGAAGGAGGACTAAGAATGACTGTTCAGCTCAAATTATCAAATGCCGGTAAAAAGTCATTCATTGTTGAACTCAATAAATTTCCGGCCAAAGCAACTGTCCCCGCCAGCAAAAAAGACACACTCTCACAAATAGTCACCGGCATATTTTTCACTGTTTTTGGATATTCACTGTG
>CAXIBI010000034.1:0-21319 GCA_964022305.1 uncultured Hyphomicrobiales bacterium
AGGTGGCCGAGTGGTCGAAGGCGCACGCCTGGAAAGTGTGTAGGCGGGTAACCGTCTCGAGGGTTCGAATCCCTCTCTCTCCGCCACACACTAAGTGTGTTTTTTTGCTTATGCGGGCCTACCCGATCATTCGATTTAATCCGCCACTAATAGCACCCCCTACTTTTGGGCACCTCGGTTGCCTCTCTCTTATCCGCATCATATAATCTTGCAAAATAATCGAATTAAAAATTCGTATGGGGGGAGATATTCTAAATGAAACTTGCAGGTTTTGCTTTATCCATATTGTGCGCTGTGGCTCTTTACTTCGCTTTCACCACGCGGATCATTACCGTTAAAATTGATGGCGTGACTCACGTTCAGGAAATTTTAAAACAAGTCGGTAGCTCACTGTCTACTAGGGAAGTATTAGCAGCGGCCTCGTCGATGCTTCAGCGCACAATTGATGAGGAAGACCTCGCACAAACTAGTGAAGATACAGTTCTTTCAGGTATCGATAAACTTTATGAGACCGATAATTTTGCGCCAGCGACAATCATACTCATTTGCTCTGTCATCATCCCCATCCTCAAAACTTTGCTAGCTATTTTCTACACCGCTCAAACCCATTTTCGACCAAAACTCTTCGCCGACATTTCCCTCTACTTGCATAGATACTCACTCGTCGAAGTCATTATTGTTGCGCTTATTGTTATGTCTATGTCTAGAATTTCATTCGTCAATATAGAGCTCGGCCCGGCCATCTATTTTTACATTGCCTATTTTGCGCTGACCATCATTGTATTTGAAGTGTTTCTACGCGATGTCATCAATCCATCGCGTGAACGAGCAGAAAATTTTATTTAAAATTTTTTGACTTATTTTTAATCACCTCATTTTAGTAAGAAAGCTTGTTCTTTCTCTCAGTTCGTTCGACCTGAATTTTGCTTATTTTTTTGGCTTTCTAAACACAAATTTTTGCACTGAAATTCTGACTTTTCTCTCTTTTGTATAAAAAACATCGCTGATGAATATTTGCGCACAAAACTTGTGCAAGATTATTTCTTAGGCAGAAAAACCATTCATTCCCCCTTATTTCTTTGCTTATTTTTGACTCAAACGTCTATTTTCCGTGCTTTTTTGATCATTTTTCAAAAAACAGAGCATTCCTCGGTTTGGCACAGCCGTTGCTAATGAGGTTCTAGAGATTGTTCATATTTTAGCAGCTTGCCTATTTTCAAGGCCAGCTGAACTGCCTGGAGAAAAAATGTCTGAAACCTCATCATCACGGCTTAATTTATTATCATTTGAGCCTAAAATTAAAACTTTGCACCTTACCTGGATTGCATTTTTTATCAGTTTTTATGTTTGGTTTAACTTCGCCCCATTGCTCTCATCTATTCGCGAGACTTTTGGTTTATCTGACCAGGATATCAAGGCCCTGCTTATTCTAAACGTTGCGCTCACCATCCCAGCACGCATTGCGATTGGTATAGCTGTGGACCGGTTCGGCCCTCGCAAAACTTATAGTACGCTGCTCACACTTTCTGGCCTGTTATGTTTGGCTTTTGCCTTTGCGCAAGATTTTCAGACACTCGCGATTACACGCTTTTTGCTTGGCTTTGTAGGCGCTGGTTTTGTGATCGGCATTCGTATGGTTGGTGAATGGTTCCCAGCTAAGCAAGTTGGTATTGCTGAAGGCATTTATGGTGGCTGGGGTAACTTTGGCTCTGCTGCTGCTGCCATGTCGATACCGACCATTGCGCTCTTTTATGGCGGCGATGATGGCTGGCGCTATGCGGTGGCCTCGACCGGTGTGATTGCAATTATTTATGGTGTTATCTATTTGTTTTCAGTGAGTGATACACCTAAAGGCGCGACTTACTTCAAGCCGAAAAAAGCTGGAGCTTTAGAGGTGACGAGTAAAGGTGATTTCTTCCTTTACATTATCATGCAAGCGCCGTTGCTCTTGGCGTTGGCCGTGCTCACATGGAAGCTGGGCCCTTCTAATTTGAAGATGATTGATGGAACAAGCGAGATCATTATTTATGGTGTTCTTTTGCTTTTATATACCTATCAAGTTCTTCAAGCTTACCGCATTAACAAAGATATTTTCACAACTGAAGTTGATGACATTCATAAATATGAATTCCGTCAAGTTGCTGTGTTGAACCTGGCTTATCTTGTGACCTTTGGTTCTGAATTGGCGGTGGTTTCTATGTTGCCGCTGTTCTTTAAAGATACGTTCGGTCTTAGTCAGGTGCTAGCTGGTTTGCTTGCTTCTGGTTACGCTTTCATGAATTTGGCAGCTCGTCCTGGCGGTGGTTATATTTCAGATAAGTTTGGCCGCCGCAAGACGTTGCTTATTCTTCTTGCTGGTTTGACGCTTGGTTATTTTGGTATGTCACAAATCAATTCTGATTTCTGGTTGCCACTGGCTGTTGTTATGACCATGTGTTGTTCGTTTTTCGTGCAAGCTGGTGAGGGTGCTGTTTTTGCGATGGTGCCGATTATCAAACGCCGGATGACTGGTCAGATTGCTGGTATGGTTGGAGCTTATGGTAATGTGGGTGCGGTTTGTTTCTTGACTGTGCTCTCCTTTGTTGAGCCGCGGATCTTCTTTCTTGTGATTGCTTCAGCTGCGATTTTCACTTTTGTCATCACGTTCTTCTTCTTGAAGGAACCAGAGGGACAAATGGCTGAAGTGATGCCTGACGGCTCTGTGCAAATGATTGATGTGACGTAACTGTTTACAATCATACCTATGAACTTGATTGAGGCTCGTCGCATTTTTATGCCCGGGCCTCTTTCTTCTTATCCTTCATCGCTGTAAGACTTTAGGTAGCTGGTATCAATGAAACGGAGAGTGGCTTGTGACAAATCATCCTGAAATTGTTATTGGGCAATATTCTGATAAAGGGAAGAAAGACCGCAATGATGATTCCTATGGTGTTCTCATGCCAGAGCCACCTTTGCTCATGACTAAAGGCATTGCTATGGCGATTGCTGATGGTATGAGCACCAGTGAAGCGGCGAAAGAAGCCAGTGAAAGTTGTATCAAAAGTTTTTTGATGGACTATTACTCCACCCATGATAGCTGGACTGTTCAAACTTCTGTTGCAAGGGTGCTCACCGCGACCAATCGTTGGCTTTACGGGCAAGGGCAAACCCAATATTTATCTGACCGTGGGATGGTCAGCACTTTTTCTGGCCTAGTGCTTAAATCTGGTATTGCTTATATTTTTCATGCAGGGGATAGCCGCATTTCACTTTGGCGGCAAGGGTCTATTGAACCTTTAACCAACGAACACCGCACGCGTCTTTCTCGTAGTGAAGAGGTGCTCTCTCGCGCCTTTGGGATCGATCCGGAATTGGAAATTGATTATAAATCTCTTCCCCTTAGAGATGATGACATTCTTATTTTTACGACCGATGGCGTTCATGATTTTGTCAGCTCTCAGGACATTATTTCAACCATCGAGAGTAAAGATGATTTAAACGAAGCGGCAAAAGCTCTTTCCCTTCTCGCCATAGAAAATGGCAGTGAAGATAATGTCACATGCCAGATTGTGCGGGTTGCTTCTATTGGGGAAGCAGACGCGCATTCAAGAAAAACGATTTTAGCCTCTCTTCCCTTTCCGCCTGACCTAGAGCCGGGTAGCAAATTTGAAGGTTACGAAATCATCAAGCTTCTGCATGCGAGTAACAAAACTCAAATCTATTTGGCAAAAATTGCAGCGACCGGACAGCGGGTTGTTTTAAAAACGCCATCAGTGAATTTTGAGGATGACCCTTTATATATTGAGCATTTCACGCGAGAAGAATGGATTGGTCGTTCGCTTAATTCTGAGCATGTTGTGAAAGTGATTGAACCGGCTGGGCAACGGCGCGCGCTTTATTACACGACTGAGCTTATTGAAGGAATTACGCTTGCTCAATGGATGAATGATAATCCTGAGCCGAGTGTGCATGAGGTGCGTGAAATCATTGTTCAAATTGCGAAGGGCTTGCGCGCTTTTCATCGCAAAGAAATGCTGCATCAAGACCTAAAGCCAGATAACATCATGATTGATAAAAATGGCGTTGTGAAACTGGTTGACTTTGGCTCAACCTGGGTTGCAGGCCTTGAGGAGATTTCCCGCTCTGATGATTTGCAAATGCGGGGTACAGTTGACTATACAGCACCGGAATATCATCTTGGTGTGAAACCAAGTAAAAAGGCTGATATTTATTCGCTTGGTGTTCTGGCTTATGAAATGCTGACGGGCAAGCTCCCCTTTGGCAAAGGGTTTGCAACCAAGGCTAGTGTTGATAAATTAAAGCACACTTTGGCCCATCACCACAGGGATGATATTCCTTATTGGATCTCAGCTGCTCTTCGCAAGGCAGTGCGCCGCTCACCTCAGTTTCGTTATGATGCCTTGTCAGAATTTGAACAGGACCTCTATAAACCCAATCCAAAATTTTTGAACGAAGGAAACATTCCATTGCTGGAAAAAAATCCAATTGTTTTTTGGCAATGCGTTTCTTTATTCCTCTTTATTTTGAACCTGGTTTTGCTTTTGCAATTTTTTTAAGGCACTTACATACCCCTACTTTAGGAATATTTGTGCTGCAAATAAGTAAAAACTGCTCCTTTTGCCGTTCACACAGCGGCTTTTAAGAAAAATCCAAACTTATGCACAGTCTATTTTTTAGCTTAAACCCCTGTCTTTATTGCATAAGTTTTATTCTTTAGAGATTCTCGTGAAAATCTGGGATTTTGACCTTTAAATTTAGTGTGTTCACTGAGACTATGGGAGGTAATTTCATACCCTTGGTATGATGGACGTGTGTATTTTGTCCAAATAAACAATGTTGTTTCCTTCAATGAAAATTGTAAAGGATGTCATTGTTTGACCTGTCTGTCATTTTTCAAATCATCACCCAAAAATGATGGTTTGTTTAACTAAAATGACTAACAAATTTTAGATTGAGTATTTGTATCTATAGAGTTCTGAGTTGAGTAAGTTTGCGTTTTTACGCATGTCAAAATACGCGACAGATGAAATCTGGATGAGGGAAAATGCTTAATCGAAAACGGGGCTTCGTTAAAAGCTGGATTGGAACTTCATTAAGACAGTCTATTTTATTGGCCTGTGCCTTTGGGCTTGCAGGAATATATTCTTTGAGCACAGCTAGCGCTCAACAAGCAAATCCAAATCAAAGGCAAGATAGCTTTCAAAAAAATAAAAAGCGGATTTCTGGCCCTCGGGTTAAGGCTGATGATCTTGATACAATTGGCTATAAGGTGATGGATGGTGTGGTGATCATTCCAGAACTACGTGTTGAAGGTGGCTATGATAGAAACTTTGATGAATTTATTCGTGAAGAAGGATCATCATATGGCCTCGTCGATGGTTCACTTTTATTTGGCTATATTAAAGAAGACCAGGCAATTACCCTTAGTATTAAAAGCTCCTATGACCGTTTTTCTGAACTGACCCCTAAAGATCGTTGGGACGCTGGTGTTAACCTCGATACCTATTATCGTATTTCTCCCAATCTTGAATATAGCAGTGGGTTATTCTACCTCAGAGATGAGATTAATCTCATTAACTCTGAAACTTTCTCTTCTCACTCAAAACTAGATTATACAACAGAGGCTTATACAGCCTTTATTAGCACTGAATCTTATAAACTTCGCTATATTGGTGATGAGCCTAATTTAAGTGGTGTTGATCCAAGTGAATTACCGTTTATACGCAATCGTGCATTTAATATTGAACGCACAGAAGTTCGAGGTGGCGGTGTTTGGGGCCCTGATCGCTTAGTTGGCCTTTATGGCTCTGCTGGTTTTGGACTATCTAATTATACTGACCAACCAGATGAAACTCGTTTGAATAGAGATGCAACTGAATTTTGGCTGATTGGTGGGGTACGCCTCAACTTGTCACCTTACTTACTCGCCGAACTTGGATGGCGTTATAATGATCGAGACATCGATGATCGAGTAATTGGCAGTTATGATAGTCATGGATTTGATTCTAAAATTACCTGGGCGCCGAGTAATTATTTAACTGTTGTCTTTGAGGCTGACCGCTTTTTAGCAGAACCATCTGCCTCTTTTGCAGTTGTTGCTGATGTCACTCGTTATGAAGTTCGCGCAACAATACAACCCACTTCGCGCTCATATATTGACCTTTTCGCAACCCGAGAATTGCGCCGTGAAATTGGGTCTAACTTGAAATATGAAGAAGAAGCGATTGGTGCTGAATACCGTTATCAACTAAGTTCTACACGCCAGTTTTATGTGACTGCTCTTTATGAGGAAACAGTTGAGGGATGTTTTTGCACCGATTATAACCGTTTTCAAATTGGTATTGGATATAAAATCAACTTTGTCCGTAATCCGGATAGCCTTGATGTAGATGAAGATTATCGCTCTGACATCTTGCCAGGGGTTCGTGTTGTTGAGACACGTATTAGTTATTCTCGCTTAATTTTACCAGAAACCAATATGGTTGCTTTTGTTAATCCGGCTTTCACTCATGTAACTGGTACAGGTGAAAACCATGATGGCGAATTAGATGGTGCTCGTATTGATTTCCGTATTCCGGGATTTGCTGGCATTCAAACCTCTGAAGAACTTAATCGATTGGGATTAGGAGGGCGTGATTTAAGCTTTAATATTGCTGGTTATTATGGGCACTATTCATCTGAGCAATCTGCGCTTTGTGCCTCATCTGGGATCAGTGGGCATTGTGCTTACTTTAATATCTTTGACAGCCAACCTGCCCTTGTTAATAGCACGAGCACCAATAGTGATTTTACATCTGTAACTAAGAAAGATGTTGACGCTTGGGGAGTTGCTCTCGAAACTCAGTTTAACAATGGACTTTCAAACCTTACTCGGTCTCCATTCCGAGTTGGTTTGGCTTTGAAAGCTCTACAACAAGAAACGCACCTCATTGCGACGGAAACAACCGGGAATGAGCAAGTTGATTATCATGAACAACTGGATAGCTTCTATTATGGAATTTATTTTGCTGTAGACCGTAAAGTGGATTTAGGTCGTGGTTTTTCACTTGGTTTAAATGCTGAAGCTGGTGCCTATTATGTTGATAGCAACTTTAAAGGCAGCTACACCGCTCATCTTGAATGTGGCTGCGCCAATATTCTTGATAGCTCAGAAATCTCCAATTCCGACCAAGACTTTTCATTCATTGGTTCTCTCAGAGTGGAATTAAATAAAAATATTGGGTGGGGTACTTTTGGATTATTTGCTGAAGGTGAATATTACTCATATGCCCCAAAAGTAAGATATAATAACAATGACAATCCTTCGATTACTGGTATCAATGTTGGTACCTCTATCGTGGGTGAAGAAGCTTATAGTTATAGCTTTGGTGGTCGCTTGAATATACCACTGAACTAATCAAAATTATTAACCCTATTAAAGCCCCGTTCGACTTGCTGATAAAGTAAATTCGGACGGGGCTTTTTCTTTGCTTTTTTCTTTAAAGTAAGAGCTTTTTCTCCTCTTTCTCGCCCTCTTTAAAGGGCTCTTCCTTGCGTTTCTTTCACTTCTATAATTTGAAGCAATTTTGCACTAAGTAGTTAATTCTTAAGGTTAATTATTCATTACATTCTCACAAACCCGAGTACTCCAGTACCTATTTTGTTACAACTATTAAGACCTTTTTTACTTTTTATTTTGGGAGGGAAAAAGGCTCTTTGTTCAATTTAGTATTTTAGTTCTGGGAGTATATAATGAAAAAATTATTATCGCTTGTAGTGGCGATGACAGCTCTTACAATGCTGTCCATCTCTGGTGCAAATGCAGGAGGTTCTGACGGTGGTCAGAAATATAACCCTGCGAAACGTTATTCATCAATGATGAGCTATAAGCGTCATCGTCCACACCATGTGATTGTTAAGAAAATTATTAAAAAGAAAGTGATTGTCAAAAAACACTTTAAGAAGAACAATCGCAAAATTAAGAAACTCATTCGTAAGATTAAATATCTAAAACGCCATGGCGGTAACTACAAAAAAATAAAACATCTTAAGAAAGTTCTTAAACGTCTGAAGCGTAAACATCGTGGTCACAAGCGCATTGTACGCAAAAAAATCATCATCAAAAAAGTACGTATCGTTAGACATTCACGCCCATGCGGAAATAGTCGTTATGTTGTGAAACATAAAATTGTAAAAATCAAAAAGATCAAAAAGATCGTTCGCCGCAAGCCAAAAATGGGTGGCGACCGTCCAAGACCGCCACGTGGTGAAGGTAGAAACCGCAATCGCAGATCTGCTTAATAAAACAGAAAAGCGATTAATTTCATAACGTCTTAAGCCCTTGCCTCACAGCAAGGGCTTTTTTTGTGCTTCAGAAACACACTATTAGCCGGAGTAAAATCCCGAGGATTGCGTTTAAAATTTACTGCGACCTCTTGCACTTCTCACATTAGGCGATTAGATTGCCGCATCTATATAAGCTTTTAGTGAAAGATTAAAAACCGATGAAAGATTTTGAGGGCAGTTCTAAGGAGCATTTACGTGCTTTTATTGAACGTATCGAGCGGCTTGAAGAAGAAAAGAAAGCCATTGCGGATGATATTCGTGAAGTCTTTGCAGAAGCTAAATCAATGGGCTTTGATGTAAAGGCGGTTAGAAAAATCCTGAGTATCCGCAAAAAAGAACCTCATGTTCGTGAGGAAGAAGAAGCTGTATTGCAAACTTATTTAGTTGCTCTTGGTATGCTTCCTGATTTTGAAGACGAAATAAGTGACTAAAAATAACAAGACGAAGTCTCCAAAACAAAAATCTAAAGACAGCGGACTCCAGCCCCGCCTAATAGCCCTTGATTGGCTGTTTGATATTTGTCGCCGTCAAAAATCTCTTGATGAACTTTTTACCTTCGCTGAGAAAAACCCAAATTGGCAAAAACTTGAGGGAAGAGACCGCGCTTTTGCCCGTTCCTTGTTGATGACTGCCCTCAGGCATAAAGGAGAGATTGACTTTATTCTTTCTCAGCTGTTGAAAAAAGCGCCACAAACCAAAACTAGAGTGAATGAGATTTTATGTCTTGGGATCACTCAGCTGCTTTACATGGACGTTTCTGACCATGCTGCGATTGATACCTCTGTTCGTCTTGCCAAACAATCTGATAAATCTCGTCACCTAGCTAAACTCGTTAATGCTATTTTGCGACAAGTCACCCGTTCAAAACCAGAAGAGCTTGCCTCACCCGATGGCCCTTTAATCAATGTTCCAGAACTTTGGCGAAAGAGATGGACAAGGCATTATGGTGAGGAGACCGCACAAAAAATTGCACTGGCCAGCTTAGAGCCTGCTGCGCTTGATATTATAGTCAAAGCCGGAGCAGATGAATGGGCTGAGAAACTTGACGGCAAAGTTTTTTCCTCCGCAGGATCTAATGACAAGTCCTATGGATTTCGCAAAGACCATAAAGGTATCATCACTGAGTTAGATGGCTTTAAGGACGGGGCCTGGTGGGTACAGGACTTTTCTGCCCATTTACCTTGCACCCTATTTGAAAGCACTCCAGGTTTTGGCTCACTTGAAGGTAAGCAAGTTGCTGACCTTTGCGCAGCACCAGGGGGGAAAACAGCCGCGTTACTAACACGCGGAGCTGACGTTACAGCCGTTGATATTTCCGAGAAACGCCTCCATCGTTTAAATGAAAATTTAGAACGATTATCCTTAAGCGCTGACATCAAACAAGCTGATATTTTAGCTTACGAGCCTGAGCAAAAATTTGAAGCCATCCTTTTAGATGCCCCTTGTTCTGCTACAGGAACGATCCGGCGTCATCCAGATATTTTGTTTTTAAAAAATGAAGCCCTTATTTTTGAGCTCAAAAAATTGCAACGTAAGATGCTTGAGAAGGCTATCGGCTTCTTAAAGCCAGGAGGCATCCTGCTTTACTGTACTTGCTCACTTGAAAAGGAAGAAGGCGAGAAACAAATAGATGAGTTTCTTTCTTCACACTCTCATATTCAACGGGTTCCTATCGACAAAGAAGAGATTGGTGGGCATGATGATTGGCTGACAAAATCTGGTGATGTTCGGCTTTTGCCATTTTTTAGCCCCTTTGAGAGCAATGAATGGCCAGGTATGGATGGTTTTTTCATTAGCCGGCTTCGTTTGTCTGTATAAGGCTTTGTTTATTATTTAGTATCTGCTCTACATTAGGATGTAGGTGATACTAAATTTTAAATTAAAACTATATGATAGCGCACCGGCTTCTGATATATTTTTTTAAAGATGCGGTATCTTTTTCTTTTACATAATAAAGCTCTTTAGACTTCGTGTTTATTGGGTTTAAAAAACTCAAGTAAATCAAAATGCGGCCCCTTTAAAGTACGGAACACTTCTAAGTATTCAATAAGATGAGTAAAAAATTTAAGCGTTCACATTCTTCTTCTCCTTTTTCAAAAGCAAAAAAGGACTTTGCGCTTGGGCTTAAGCGCTCCCCGTTGCTCAGCTGGCGCTATGGTAACAAGAATGTGCAACAATTACTCCTTGTTCCACGAGATTTACGAACGGCCGACCCTAGTCTTTCTATTGAGTTAGATATGGGGCAATTTGGTTTGGCAGGCGCGACCGTTTTTTTAAATGGTGGCTCTCCTCTTCATGCTTCACCTCCCAATATACACTGGGAAAAGGAATTGCATGGTTTTGGCTGGATTCGCAACTTGAGAGCTGCCAGAACTGATCGAGCACAAGAACAAGCACAAGAGATAACACATGATTGGCTCGCCGAATTCTCTGTTCAAAAGGGACTTGCATGGGACGCCGAGGTTGCTGCTAGGCGCTTAATTAGTTGGTTATCTCACTCAAACTTCTTACTCTTTGAAGCTGATGAAAAGACCTATCTTCGTTTTATGGCTGCCATTGACGAACATATGAAATATCTCTCGATCACTGGTATGCAAGCAAAACCAGGGTTGCCGCGTCTGCTCTCCTTAATTGCTTTAATGTTTGCCGGGCTTTGTGTGAACGATCAAGAAAGATTTGCGGATCAACATGAAAAACTGCTCTGTGATGAACTGGACAATCAAATTTTAGCCGATGGGGGACATATCTCACGAGATAATTCTGTTTTGGCCAGCATCCTTATTGATTTACTCCCCTTGAAGCAATGTTTTGTCTCTCGAAATTTAACACCTCCTCAACCGCTTTTGGATGCGATTAGTCGCATGTTGCCTATGATCAATTATATGCGGCTTGGGGATGGTTTGATGAGCCGGTTTAATGGAGCTGGCACAACTCTGCCTGATACGTTAAGCACGGCAATGGCTTATGACGATGTTGCAAACGAGCCCTTAAAAGAAGCAAACTCCTCTCGCTATTTTCGCCTTAATAAAGGTAATGTTATTCTTTTAATGGATGGAGGGACACCGGCTGAACTTGAGCTCACTGAAAATTCGCACGCAGGGTGTTTATCTTTTGAAATGTCTTCTGGCTCATGTCCGGTTATCATTAATTGTGGTGCAGCACCACCTGCTTACCATACAATGGCAAATAATGCGCGAGCCACTGTTTCGCACTCGACACTGACGGTTAACAATCGCTCATCAGCGCAATTTGTTCATGACACAGATGTAGGCCAAAGCGCTTCTCCTAGTTTGCTCTTTGGCCCGCCAACTGTGAAAACCTTTTATGAGCAAACGAATGAGACAAGTAAAATAATTGGCTCGCATGATGGATATTTAGAGCGCTTTGGGCTTATCCATCACAGGATGCTCTCGCTTTCCAATGATGGATATAGTTTTACTGGAGAAGACTGGATTGAAGTCATCCAAGACGATGAACAAGACGACCCCAACCCTATGGGCTGGCCTTTTGCGGTTCATTTTCATATTCATCCTGATGTGATCCCTACGCGAGCAAGTGATGGTAAGTCTATTACACTGACCTTGCCTGATAGCCAGGAATGGCGTCTCTCTGCGCAGGGGCAAATCATATATTTAGAAGAAAGCACTTTTTATGCTGACTTTGCCGGCCCTTGCCAATCAGTGCAGGCTGTTATTCGAGGGAATTGTATTCAGAACACTAAAATTTCTTGGTTGATGGCAAAGGTTGTTAAAACACACTCCAACAAAGAGCCAAAGGTGCCTGAATGGATGTCTGAAAATGTCATTCCATTAGAGCAACCAGAAGATGCATCGGCTGAGCAAAAAGAAGAAGTCTTTGAAGAAGAGACAACGGAGAAAGCGCCACCACCGCCGCCAGCAAAACCGGCTCAAACGATTATTACTGATTTAGTAGAAGACACTGATGAATTTGATGAGGATGCTTCTGATAAAAAATCTGAAGGTAGCTTGATGGAGCGACTTCCTGATTACACGAAAGATAATCAAAAAACAGATGATCGCGATGAAAAGGGGTCTGCAGGAAAGACACCACCACCTCCTCCCATTAAGAAAGGTTTGAAAGAAGCTGAGGGTAAAGATCAATCATCTGAAACTCCTTCTTCATCCATGCCTCTTTCTGAGCGGATTGCCTCTATGCGTGATGAGAATGAGAAAAACCGTTCATCTGATGACAAACAAGATAAACCTCTGCCTGTGAAGAAGTTACCACCCAAAAAAACCCCTATGTCAAAACCAGCTGAAGACGATAAAAAACCAAATTCAGATGAAAGATCTAAAAAAACAGGTCCCTGGACTGTAAAGGAAGATGACACGGAGCCTGATAAATCCACATAAGCTGTTTGACAGTACATGATTTAGAGGTTAGAGCATGTCTTTTATATTCAATCGACTTTAATAATTGATCTTACTTATGTAATTTAAGTGAGTTTTTCAGGTATTCTAACTGAGCTTTTTGCCTCTTTATATTTGACCTTTAACACAGTTTAATCAGCTTTTTTGCTGTGTTTTCTGGTGATACGGCTTGCGCTCTTTTTCCTCTCCATTATTAAAGTCAGCTTTTGTTTTGAAAGGTTCTTTTTTCACATGCTTCGCCCTATTCGTCGTGCTCTTCTTTCTGTTTCAGATAAAACTGGTATTGTGGAATTTGCTCAAGCGCTGAGTGCGCGCGGCATTGAACTGATTTCAACAGGCGGCACTTCAGCTCTCTTGAAACAATCAGGCCTTGAGGTCAAAGACGTTGCTGACATCACGCAATTTCCTGAAATGATGGACGGGCGTATTAAGACTCTGCACCCGGCTGTTCATGGTGGCCTTTTAGCGGTTCGCGATAATGAAGAGCATCGTCAGGCTCAACAAAATCATGGCATTGAGAATATTGATCTGCTGGTTGTGAACCTTTATCCATTTGAAGAAACTGTTGCTAAGGGCGCTGACTTTGACACGACCATTGAGAATATCGATATTGGTGGCCCGGCAATGATCCGAGCAGCTGCAAAAAACCATGATGGTGTAACAGTGTTGGTTGATAATGATGACTTCCCTGCTCTCTTGGGCGAGTTAGAAGAAAATGATGGACAGGTCACTGAGCGGTTTAGAAAAGTTTCAGCACAAAAAGCTTATGCGCGTACAGCGAATTATGATGCAGCCATTTCAAACTGGTTTGCTGAAGCGCTTGAGATTGATCATCCGAAATGGGTGAGTGTTTCTGGTGAGCTTTCACAAACCATGCGCTATGGTGAAAATCCTCATCAAAAGGCGGCCTTTTATACAACCGGTGACATGCGTAAAGGCGTTGCTTCTGCAAACCAAATTCAAGGTAAAGAGCTTAGCTACAATAACCTCAATGACACGGATGCTGCGATCGAGCTTGTTTCTGAATTTGATCCTGCTCTTTCTCCAGCAGTTGCGATTATTAAACATGCGAACCCGTGTGGTGTTGCAACGGGTAGCTCTTTAACCGATGCCTATGCAAAAGCTCTGCGCTGTGACCCAGTATCTGCATTTGGTGGCATTATTGCACTTAATCAAACACTTGATGAAGAAGCGGCCTCAGAGATTACTAAGATTTTCACGGAAGTTGTTGTGGCGCCCGATGCAACTGATGCTGCTAGAGAGATCATCGCAAAGAAAAAGAATGTACGCCTCCTTCTAACTAATGGCTTGCCTGACCCGAAAGCGGCTGGCAATACAGCTAAAATCCTTTCTGGTGGCTTCCTACTGCAGGGCCGTGACAATGGCACCGTTGAAGGGCTTGACCTCAAAGTTGTTACCGAGCGTCAACCGACGGAACAAGAACTCGCAGATATGAAAATCGCCTTCAAAATCTGTAAACATGTAAAATCGAATGCGATCATTTATGTGAAAGATGGTGCAAGTGTTGGCATTGGTGCTGGGCAAATGAGCCGGGTGGACAGTGCGCGCATCGCAGCCTGGAAAGCTGAAGAAGCTTCCAAAGAAGCTGGCCTTACTGAGACGCTAACAAAGGGCAGTGTTGTGGCATCAGATGCCTTCTTCCCCTTTGCAGACGGCTTGCTTGCTGCTGCTAAAGCTGGGGCGACAGCGGTTATTCAACCAGGTGGCTCTATGCGCGATGATGAAGTGATTGCAGCAGCGAACGAAGCTGGTCTTGCCATGGTGATGACCGGTATGCGGCACTTTAGGCATTAATAGCCAAAGGCTATTAATGCTTCTCTTCGCTTCAGTTGCCCACAAAGCAACCGCTTAATTAAACTCACGGGCTATTCTGCCGCTTTTAAGCGGCAGGCCCTACGCTGTGCGGCGCTAAGCGCCGGGCTGCGCTGGCGCTACGCCATGTCCTAATGCTCTAGTCAGAGCATTACTCCTTCTTCGTGCCGATGAGTTTGTGATTGGCTCTCTATGTAATTGCTACCAATTATGTGGGCAGCCGATGCAGCCTTCCATGTAAGCATCTTGAAAAATCGCAAAAGTTATCTTTGTACCTTTCATGATCGCGTGTGAAAGATTGGCTTGATACAGCTTGGCTTCTTGAAAGTTTGCATTGATGATTTTGGCGCCAACCATCTGAATTCTATAAATTTTGGCTGCTTCAAAATTTGAGGCTGTAAGGTCCGCATAGCTCATATCCGCTTGCATGGCTCTGGCGAATTCCAAATTTGCACTGCGCAAATTGGCGCCAACAAACTTCGTGTATTTTAGCAAACTTATTCTCATATCAGCAGCTTCAAGATCAGCGCCTGAAAGATCAGCTCTGATTAAGTTAGTGCCGCGCAAATCTGCTCTTGATAATTTCGCGCCTCTTAAATCAGCACCACTTAAATTGGCTTGAGAGAGATCCGCAAATCTTAAATCAACATTTGGGCAAACTGTTTTCGGTTTGATTTCACAGCCATTGATGATCCATGGTGTTGGGCGAGGTGGTTTTTCGTTGATGATTTTTTCATAGGCTAAGCTTGGTTGGATAAGGCTTAAGCTCACTATACAAATGATGCTAAACGCACCAATTATGCTTTTTAAATAACCACTGAGAAAGTTTGTTTTATTACAATTTAAAGAGACGGAGTTTTTATTCATCTGGGACCTATCCAATTAATGAAATCAAATTAAGTCTTATTACCCTGAAGGTTTAAGAATAAAATTGTTATGAGAAAAACCGATTGAACTGCCTTAATTACTGATTACTTACAGGGGGCTTACAAAATGCCAGCTGACTTACAAAAGCTTGAAAGTCAGCTGGAGTTTGACTTTTAGGCGGCACGTACTTTTTCTAAAAAGTTGACAATCACTTGTTTCACTTGCGTTGCTTCATCATTTACATTTTTTGACGCGTCAATCACCGCTGAGGCCGATTGATCTGTTTCTGTCACCGCCTCTACTAAATTGTGAGCTTTGTCAGAAACTAACTGGCTTTTTTCAGCAGATGAGAGAACATTTCTTGATATCTCATTTGTGGCTGCACCTTGCTCTTCAATTGCACTTGCAATAGCTGAAGTGAACTCATTAATATCTGCTATTTTCTTTGCAACGGATTGGACTGCTTCATAGGAGCCTGAGGTCTCATCTTGAATATTTGCGATTTGCGTTGAGATTTCCTCTGTTGCTTTCGCTGTTTGTGTGGCTAAGCCTTTTACTTCAGCTGCAACAACTGCAAAGCCTTTACCGCTTTCGCCGGCTCTTGCAGCTTCGATCGTTGCATTGAGGGCTAGAAGGTTTGTTTGTTCCGCGATTTCTTGGATGATATTCACAATCTCACCGATTTTCTCAGCAGCTTCCGTTAGACCTGAGATGCGTGAATTTGTCTCTAGTGCTTGCTGGGTGGCACTATCAACTAAATCTTTGGTTTTGTGAATTTGTCCCTCAATTTCAGCGATGGCTGAATTCATTTCGACACCAGCTGAAGAGGCTGCATTGACATATTCAAGGGCATCATTTGAACTCTCGCCCATCAATCTAACTTGATCAGATTTTGTGCTCACAGCTTCGCTGACTGAAAGAGCTTGCGCGTGCATATTCTCTGATTGCTCTGACATTTTATCTAGAGAGACAAATACGTGCCCCTGAAAGTCTTCGATTAGTTTTTCAATATTTTGTTGTTTTTGTTTTTTTATTTCTTGATCAGAAAGATTAGCTTCTTCCAGCTGATGTCTTGATTTTAAATTCTCCTGAAAGACCAAAAGGGTGTTGGCTAGAGCTCCTATCTCATCGCTGCGATCAGTGCCTGTTACGCTCACATCCATGTCCCCTTCAGAGACTTTTGTCATTTCAGCTACAATATTATTGAGGGGTTTGATGAGAGTTTGTGAAAATAGATAGCCTAAAAAGCCGATGACGATAATCAACAAACACGTTGATAAAATCATCTGGTTTCTTAAGGTCACAAAGGGGGCATTAATTTCAGCGGTTGATTTCACTGAGAGCATCACCCAATTTGTGTTTTTATACTTTAAAGGTGTAGCCATGAGCTCAAGTTCTTGCCCGCGATAAGACGTGGAGATGCTTGTGTGAATACCGCCCTTTAATGCTTGGTCTATGACAGGGTCTTTTATCGCTGTTTTTAAAATATCATTCTGCTTGGTAAATTTTGAATCATTGCGTAATAAATTATCGGCACCGACAATGAGTGTTTCTCCTGTCTCTCCCATACCGGCATTTGATGACATTAAGGCATTGATGTTATCCACCGGCATCTGAAATACCAACACGCCGATCTTTGTGTTATTGTCGAAAACTGGAATGGACATGAAACTGGCAGCTGCACCGTGAGACGGTGCATAAGGTTTGAAATCAAAGAAATGCACTTCATTAGGGGCGTCAGACTTTGCAGCTGCTCTGAATGCGTTGCCGAGGTCAGATGATTTATATTGGCCTTCATTTAAATTGGTTGCGTAATCCAACTCTTTGTAAACAGAGTAAATTAAATCACCTTGCAAGTTAAAGAGGAAGATATCGTAATAGCCGCGCTCTTTCAGTAATTTGCGGAACCAAGGATGATGTTTGGCGTGGATGTTATCATATTCCAAACCGCTATTAGAGCGATCAAGTTTCTCTTTTTCACCTAAGGGGTGAGGGTTATCTTTAATATAAGCTTTTTGCAGAAGGTCTTTCTTATTCTCTTCGATGAGGTTCCAGGCGGCATTAAACTCATTGATCGCTTGCTTGACTTGCTGATTTTGTGAATTGATCTTCAAATCTTGCTCTATGATTTTTAGATAGGAGCTGATTTCATGTTTCTTCTCAATCAAAATGGCTTTTAGGGCATTATCCGTTAATTTCTGACCTTGGTACGAGGCCTTAAAATAGCTGGCACCGCCAATCGTGACAGCAACAAGTATGCAAACTGCAATCATCGCAAAAGGGAATTTGGTGCTTATTTTCGTATTCTGAAACATGAATTTATCCACTTCAAAGATCGGTATCAATCTATAGAGATTTAATTGACTGTGTTAGAAATTGCGGTATTGGATAGGTTTCCAAAATAAAGCCCCTGAACTCTCAGGAGGTCTTTCTTTACCCTTTTGCTGATGGTTTTATATTTATCCACTGAGTTCACACTGTTGATATCAATCTCATTCATTTCTTTGATATAACCGGATAATTTTTCCTCTACGTTCTTTGGAACGATCACTCCCCTTTGTTGATTGGTTTGCTTGATTGAGGAAAGTACTGAGTTAATCGATACCGTTAAGTTTTGCAGAACTAACTCTAAGACCAAGGCTGTGGCCTGGTTGTCATTCGCTACTCTTGAAGTGTTTATAAGGTCTTGTTGCTGGTTCATATTTAGCCCCCTGCCATGTTAAACTAACTAAACACATGAATTCGTATGCTGACTATACGCACAAGCAATGAATAAAGTTTTAATGAAATTCCTTGTGCGCCATTAATGAGTCATTTATCTTTTTTAGATAAGTCTTTTTTCAACATTCTTAGACTTTTTGATATGTACACAATTAAAGCTATATCTCAGCTGACAGGTTTAAACAGCAATACCATACGTTCTTGGGAGCGTAGATATGATGCTGTTTCGCCTAAACGAGATGAGAATGGCCGTCGTTTTTACAATGAAGGTGATGCTGAACGTTTGACTTTACTTGCCAGCCTCATTGAGGAGGGACACCCGATAGGGACTATAATTCATCTCAAAAATGATGAGTTAAGTTCATTAAAGGTCAAACCAAAAGATTTATATGAAGATGCTTTTTTAGATGATGTTTTTGATAAACTCATTATGGCTGTCAATGCTGGAGACCTTGAGGGCATCACCAAATTAACAACTGCGGCGCTGACCCTCTTTCCGCTTAAAGATGTGTTCGACAAAGTTATCTCACCTGCTCTTAGTCATATTGGACGACTTTGGCAGGAAGGCATTATTGAAATTTCTCAAGAGCATTTATATACAGCTCATTTTAAAAAATTACTTTATCCCTTAATCGCCCATGACCGGACAAACGTTCACAAGCCGAAGACACTGATCACAACTCTCCCGCAAGAGCTTCATGAAATGGGGGCTTTGATGGCCGCTTGCATCTCAACCGAGCATGATTGCGATACTTTTTATTTGGGTCCTGATACTCCGGTAAAATCTATATTAGCTTCTGTTAACGATCATTCTATTGATGCTGTCATATTGAGTATGGTCTATGAGGGAACCTTGGGTGATCAGAATAAAAATTTGCTCGAGCTAGATGATAAACTACCTCACTACACAAAGCTTTGGGTTGGGTTGGCTCAAAGGGATGCATTCAAACCTGAAAATTACTCGAAGAGAGTTGCCTTTGTTCATGACTATCGAACTTTTAGTCAGAAGATAAGTGTTCTTCAAAAGAGGGATGACTAAGATTACTTGTTCACGTGACTTTTAACATCTTTGGAAAAATTTGCTGCATTTTCTTTAGAGAAGTCTTCTTCGTTCGCTTCTCCCCAAAATGCTGGAACAGACTTTGGTATGGTTAGTGCCTTTTGAACGGCAGGCCTTTCATCAATACGATCAAACCAGGTTTGAAGGTTGTCTAACCCTTCAATTGAAAGTTTAGCCCAGGAATATGAGCGAGCCCAAGGATAGGTGGCCATATCTGCGATGGTGTACATATCGCCAATAAGATAGCTGCGCCCATCCAGGCGTGTGTCTAATACCTCTAAAAGCCTTCGACTTTCATCAACATAACGTTCTATTGAGAAGGGCTCTACCTGACCATTCGGGGCTGCAATGCGCTGGAAATACATTGCCTGTCCCATCATTGGCCCGATACCGGCCATTTGAAACATCAACCATTGTAGTGTTTCTGATTTTAGGTTGGGATCGCCCGGGAGGAATTGATTATATTTTTCAGCTAAATACCAAAGGATGGCCCCTGACTCAAAAACAACGAACCCCTTATTTGAGTGATCAACGATTGTTGGTATGCGGCCATTGGGGTTGAGTTTTAAATAGTCTGGGGATTTTTGTTCACGTTTTGAAAAATCTATATATGTGATGTCGTAGGGGACTTTAGCTTCTTCGAGGAAAATGGCTGGTTTGTAACCGTTCATCGTGGCTGCTGTATATAGATGGATATCAGGTTTTGTCATCATCTCCCTCCCCTCATTCAACACAAAACTTGTTTATGCTTTTAAAATACTTGCCTTGATGCCTTCCCGGTAGGTTGGGTATTGGAGCGTTATGCCTAGCTCTTCTTTAATGCGCTTATTGGAAACACGCTTGTTATCTGAATAAAAGCTCTTGGCCATTTTCGACATTTCAGCATCTTCAAACTCAATAAGCGGCGGAACGTCCAGATCGAGGAGTTCGGCAGCGTAAGCTAAGACATCTTGAGGTGGGGCTGGTTCATCATCAGCGATGTTATAAATAGCGCCTGGGTTGGGTTGATGACAAGATGCTTCTAAAACCATGGCGATGTCTTCAACGTGAGCGCGATTAAAGACCTGACCTGGTTTATTGATACGCCGAGCTTTGCCGGTTTTTAATTTTTCTTGCGGGCCGCGGCCTCTTCCATAAATGCCCGGCAGGCGGAAAATATGGACAGGGATGCCATGTTCTTTATGGAGCGCGAGCCATTGATCTTCTGTTTTTTTGCGCCATAAAGATCTGTCTGAGCCTGGTCTTGTCTCAGATGTTTCATCAACCCATTCGCCATCATGGTTGCCGTAAACGCCGACAGTTGAGAGATAGCCAATCCATTTTAAATTTTTATTGGCTAAGATGTCTTCTTCATGATGCTTGAGCAAGGGGCCGCCGTCTAATTTGGGGCTGATTGAGATGAGAATATTTTCGGCTTCTCTCAAGATTGGGCTTAGATCTTCAGAGGGTTCTTCACCTGTAAAGATAATTGGTACAGCGCTAACGTCTTGAATGGCTGTTGCTTTGTCTGGTGTTCTTGTGGTGCCCCACATTTGGTTTGCTGGATAGAGTTTCATCATAGTTTGGGCGGTATAGCCTGCGCCTAAACAGAGTAAGTCTTTTTTATTGTTCATTTTTATCGTTCGCTTATTTGCCATTCGCTTTTAACAATTGGGTCTTTTTCTTTTACTATTTCAGTTTGTTTGAGATTGGTAAAGGCTTCTTTTGGCAGAAGTTGAGAGAGTGCCCAAACAGCCGTTCCTCGCACCAATGGGTTGTCATCTTCAAGTAATGGCTCAATCAATTCACTCAAAGTGATATCTTTTGAATTACCTGCCGCCACTAGGCAGTTTCGGATAAACCTATCTCGCCCAGTACGTTTAATCGGCGTGCCTGAGAACTTGGCTCTAAAGGTCTGATCATCTAATTTTAACAGCTCTCTTAAGGGAGGGTTATCGATCTCTTCTCTTGCTAGAAACCTGGTTTCATTTGCGATTTTAGCGAATTTATTCCAGGGGCAAATAGCGAGACAGTCATCACAACCATAAATACGGTTACCCATTTTGGGGCGCAACTCAAGGGGGATCATGCCTTGATGCTCAATGGTTAAATAGCTAATGCATTTGCTGGCATTCAACTGATA
>CAXIBI010000035.1:0-21078 GCA_964022305.1 uncultured Hyphomicrobiales bacterium
GAAACCATCAGCCTCACACCCGAGCAGTTATTGTTAGAGAGAGTTTACCCATCTGGGCGTAGTCAGTCGTTTGAATATAACCCCTTTTGGGTAAAGGTTGGAATTAAAGAACATTCAAGTGGTTCTACAAAAATGCAGCTGATCTCTCACGGGAAAACATTAAATTTCGGAAACTTCCTCTCAGACGATGAACGCCGGGAATTTGCGTGTGTCTTAAGAGAAGAAATACGCCTGGCCAAGAAAAGTCTCAATGCCAATACCTAGATTATTCAATAAAGCAAAAAATAAATTTATCTAAACGAAGAAGGAGCTCAACCCGTCTAGGGTTGAGGGACATGACGCCAGAGGCGTCCGGCGCAAGCGCCGCCTCTCGGAGGGCCTGCCGCTTCACGGCAGAACAGCCCGTGAGAGAAAACAAACATTAAAAAATATCCTATTTTTTAATCGGCTCTTGTTGGAAAAGGCCCCAAAGGTTGCTTTGCTGGATCCAGCCTTTGATTTTTTTATTCACTGCCGTATGACACCAATCACCCGTGCAAGAAATAATATGCACAATCACACCCTTACCAATTTTGGCCACTTCATCACCATTAGTAGAAGCACTCTCATGGAGTGAAAAGTAGTCCTTTCCCTTATCGTTAGGATCAAGCGTTACCCCAGTACGCCGCCGAGACAGCAGACTATGATAAACCCAGCCCTTGGCACCGGTTTGGTCTTGAATCTAATTCCACTCTTCATACTCAGAGACTATTTAAACTGGAAAGCCTAGGTTTTTCAACACCCACAAAATTTTGTGAGTGCGCGCGGGACCACGCCGAACATTAACCAAATCGGATTTTAAACTAGCAAAACGTGGCACAGTTTCACCGCTTGGTCCAATAGTTCTCTCCAACGCTTTAGCAGCGTGAGAGAAGCTTAATACATTGATTAAAATGAATAAAAATGTGAGACGTATCATAAAAGTGCAAACTTAATCGTGTTAAATGATTGAGAAAAGCATAAAAACAAATAATAATATAACTATGACCTCAATAGGACAATGGGCTAGTAAAAATCATTATAAAATCACTCATTGATGGTAGTTAATGATGGATTGAGAGAAAATACCTTTCCCCAAATCAGTTCCATTTGATACAACAAAGGTCAAGTTATAAAAAAGAAGAATAGGGGGAAAGCATGAATAAAGATCCGCTTGTCATTGTCACCCGCAAATTGCCGGATAGCATTGAAAGCCGCATGGCAGAACTCTTTAATGTTCGCCTCAACCCAACAGATCAACCCCTATCTGAAACAGATCTAAAAGAAGCTGTTAGTGCGGCTGATATTTTGGTGCCGACTGTAACGGATAAATTAACAGCTGACATTTTAAGCCATGCCAGCAGTAATTTAAAATTGATCGCAAATTTTGGTGCAGGCGTTGATAATATAGATCTTGATGCAGCAACCGACGCTCATATAACAGTGACAAATACCCCAGGTGTCTTAACAGAAGATACAGCAGACATGACCATGGCTCTCATGCTTGCGGTGCCAAGACGACTATTAGAAGGGGCAATCTTTTTAAATGATCCAGCAAATAATTGGGGTGGCTGGTCACCAACTTGGATGCTGGGGCAAAGATTAAATGGCAAAGCCCTTGGTATTGTGGGCATGGGTCGAATTGGTCAAGCGGTTGCCCGCCGTGCCAAAGCCTTTGGGTTTAAAATTAATTATCACAATCGCAGGCGAGTCGCACAAGAAACAGAAAAAGAGCTAGATGCGACCTATTGGGAAAATTTGGATCAAATGCTCACCCGCATGGACGTGATCTCAGTGAATTGTCCCTCCACCCCAGCGACCTATCATCTTTTATCAGCCCGCCGGCTTAACCTATTAAAGCCAACAGCTTTTATCATCAACACAGCACGTGGTGATATTATTGATGAAGAAGCATTAGCGACCATTATAGAAAATGGAGCCATCGCCGGCGCTGGCCTTGATGTGTTTGAACATGAACCCCAAATTGACAAACGCCTTCTGCATAATGAACGTGTCGTAGCTTTGCCTCACATGAGTTCAGCCACTTTAGAAAGTCGCATCGATATGGGTGAAAAAGTGATGATCAATATTAAAGCATTTGTTGACAATCACACCCCACCAGATCGTGTTTTTCCACTAACCCGACCTGCAAAATAACTGATCAACATTAAATAGATTTAATGAAACGGGGCTGCTTTTCAAATTCTGGCCAATTTTTAGCCCCTGTTTAGCCGTGACTTTATGCTTCCCTCAAACATGAAATATTTTGTGAGAGGGAACAGTCATGACACTGCGAAAAAAATTATCCGCTTTAGCTTCAAGCCTAGTTGTTGGTCTAACAGCCTATTCAGTCACACCTTTTATCTCGACAGCTGGTGCCGTAGAGCAAGTTAAAGATGCAGATATAAAGGTTAGAACCGAGTTAGGGCAAAGATCTTATATCGGTGAAAAAGGTCAAAAGACATATTTGAAAATTGATCTTGAAGGCATCAAAAAAGAAGATACGACACGTACACCCGTTAATATTGCAATCGTCATTGATAAATCCGGCTCCATGAGCGGTAGTAAATTGGCTCAAGCCAAAGAAGCTGCCATTATGGCTGTTGAGCGCTTAGGCCGCGATGATTATGTCTCTATTGTCACCTACAGCAGTGAAGTTGATGTATTAATGCCCTCAACCAGAGTGACAAGCCACACAGAATTTAGACACCGGATCAGAAACATCCGCTCAAACGGACAAACAGCCCTCTATGCTGGTACAAAAAGAGGCATCCGCGAACTAGAAGCTTACTTAGATGCGAACCGTGTTAACAGGGTGATCCTTCTCTCTGATGGCTTAGCCAATGTTGGCCCCTCCAAACCAAGCGACCTCGAAGCGCTGGGTCAAATGGCAGGTGCCAAAGGAATTTCAATCACTACGATTGGTTTAGGGCTTGGGTTTAATGAAGACTTGATGACCAAATTGGCCTATGCAAGTGACGGCAATCATGCCTTTGTCAGACACGAGCGTGATCTAGTGAACATTTTCAATAAAGAATTTGGCGATGTATTATCTGTCATCGCGCAAGATATTGAAATCATCATTGAGTGCGAGGTCGGCATTCGTCCTATTCGTCTGCTTGGTAGACAAGCTGAAATAAGCGGCCAAACAATTAAAGTAAAACTCAATCAACTTTATGGCGCACAATCCAAACACCTCATCATTGAAGCTGAGCTAGATGAAGCTTATGAAGAAGGCGACCGCAATTATGCAAATGTGAAAGTTGATTATCGTTCAATGAAAAAGAAATCTCGTGAAAGCTTATCTGCTGAAACGAAAATTAATTTCACAAAATCTAAAGAGCGTGCTGAGAAAACTATTAATAAAAAAGTGATGAGCAGTGTAGTCGAACAAATCGCCACAGAGAAAAACGAGCAAGCTGTAAAACTCAGAGATAAAGGTGACATTAAACGGGCAAGAGCAATGCTAAAAAGCAATGCCGATTACTTAGCTAAAGAAGCTCAAAGTTTAGGCGGTGATTATGCAAACACCCTAAATGATCTTGCTAAAAAGAACAAAATCGACTCTGAGAACTTAAGCCGCGATAAATGGAATGCCTCTCGCAAACAAATGAAAGCAAGAGCTTACCGCCAAAAAACTCAGCAGTCTTATTAAGTTGCGCTTCAGATGCCCACAAAGCATCCGCGCTATTATATCAGAATGGTAAGATTGCATGGTAGACAACTAAATATTATGAAGAAGGAGCATTGTCCTTTTCGGACAATGGGACATGGCGAAGCCCGGCACGTTGTGCCGCGCCCTCGCAGGGCCCGCAGCGATTGCTGCGGAATAGCCCGTGAGAGAAAAAGCCACACAAAAAAGCCCGCGAGATTAACTCGCGGGCTTTTTTAAATTCAGATTATTAAAAACTGCTAATTCGCATTCGTTTCTTGAATACCAAACATTTCCCCAACGTCAAGGCCATGTGGGTAATGTGTCCAGCCAATATAAAGTGCGGCAAAAATCAACGCAGCCAAGATAGCGCCAGTAATTGGATTTCCGCTAAAAAGAATATTAACGAAATTACCAATAAAAGTGGCAACTAAAACCAAAATAGATAATGTAATAACGGGCACCCAATTTACTTGTGACCAATCAATAAAATCCATGAAATTTACTCCTATCAACTTCCCCAATCTAGACACGATCTTATGTCAGTCGTGTGAAAATGTCACACGGTTTTCACCATCGATCGTTGCCAATTGAGCTCACATCACAAAAAATACGGCTTAAAACAAAACACCATTCAGTTATGAAGGGGAGAAATTGTCTTTGCTTTGACAATCAAGGCCAAAATTCAAGTGTTTTTCACAAAATGTCTTTATTTTTTAATGGGTCCATATTATGTAATAATATAACAAAAAATAGAGTGGTATTTATGCTCTGAAAGGTCTAGGTTCTAATTGGATTCAGACCCTAGGTTCAATACCTTATTCACAGAACCCAAATGGAACTATCAATGAAGGATCCGATGGGTATAGATTTCAAAAGCAAAGACCACATAAAAACTAGGACGACCAATTGAGTACGCTCAACATACTTGAAACTGTTCAACTCCCAACAGATCATGGTGATTTCATCATGTCGATCATCACACTTGGAGACAATTTAGAGCATGTCGTATTAGAACGCTGCACTAACAAAGACGAAACGCCTCTCATTCGCATTCATTCAGAGTGCATGACAGGAGACGTATTTCGCTCTCATAGATGTGATTGTGGTGAACAGCTAGAAAAATCGATGAAAAACATTGGTCAGTCTGAGCATGGGCTTGTGTTTTACCTTCGCCAAGAAGGACGTGGTATTGGTCTCCTAAACAAGATGAAATCTTATAACTTGCAAGAGCAAGGCTATGACACAGCTGAAGCCAATGAAAAATTAGGCTTTGATATCGACTTGCGAGACTATGATATTGTGGCTGCTTTTTTAAAGCATAAAGACATTAAAAACGTGAAGCTAATCACCAACAATCCTGAAAAGTGTGAGGCTTTGCGCCAAGAGGGTGTTGAAGTTGAGCGCGTTCCATTGCCAACCACCACACATAAAGAAAATGAGCGTTATAAAAGCACGAAGATGAACAAGCTTGGCCATTATGGACATTAGCAAAGATTAACACAGTTGTTGGTGGGCAATCGAAGTGCATATAAAAGCACGGTTGTTGATAGGCAACTGAAGTGCAAACAAAAAGCCTTTAATCTATCGTACAAAAACGGCGTGGTTATCCCATTGCACATTATCAAACCGTTCAAACTGAGTTTGAGCGGGTGTTGATAAAGAAACATGGCCCACACCACTCGTTTGTAAAAACTCACCCGTGTTTTGTGTCCGGGCTACACCGCAGCCATCTTTCAATTCCCGCGTTCCCAAAAACCTTTGGTTTGCTGCATCCCAATAAGTAATCATATTTGAGCGCGGGCAAGAAGCTGCGATCACTTCACCAGAAGTATCAACAGTAACTGAGCCTACATAATTATTCATAAGCCGGTTAATCTCCTCAGGCGCTTGGGCCAGTTTGACTTGACGCCCGCGATCATGAAAGCCCATTAAAGGCGGATGCAGTGTTTTCACTCCTTTAAATTGGCAACCAAAGACAACACGGTTTTTGCTAGCAACTGTTAAATGCCGAATGGATAATTGATGAAGAGATTTAGGCAAAGTTTGTTTTTCAAGCAGCTCACCTGTGTATCGGTTGATGTAGACAAGTGAGGGCTCCATCTCAGTTAAGTTTAAAATCTGGCGTCCAAACTCCGGGCTAGTTTCAATCCCTCCATTTGCTATAACAAGCGTCTCACCATCATCAAGTAACGCCATATCATGGGGACCAATCCCAAAGCTCGAGAACTCGCCAATTTGTTTATAACCATTCGTCGCATCTCGAACACCAAGAACACCAACACCATTTTCATAATCATTCTCAGTGGTATAAAGGAGCTTGCCATCTGGCGAAAAAACACCGTGCCCGTAGAAATGCCGGGTTTGTTTTGCAAAGAAGTGAAAAGGTTTTTGTTTTTTGTCAGGAGAAAACACCACAGCAAAATTTCCAGGCCTGCGCGCAAACGCAACCACTTCCACTTTCGATGTATCACTAAGGTTCCGCACTGCCACATCATGCCCTCGGCCAGGCAAAGGAACAGAGCGCACATCACCTTGCGGTGTGAAAAGAGCAGCAGAATAGGCATGAGATGTTTCAGTTTGAATTCGCCGTGCTGCAGCAAAAAGACTTAATCTATCTTTTGGCTCGCTAGCATGAGCAAGATCAGGCAAAAAACCATCAATAATTGCACCACTGCCAACGCTCAAACTAGAAACCAAAAATTCTCTTCGATTAATCACCATCAGACGCATTAAACCCCAAAGGTAAATTCGCAGCGATGGCGAAATAACGCGCAAATCCAACATTTAAATGTGAAACAGTTTTAGCAATCTTTTTCAAATCACTGAGGGATTGATCATCTTGCAAAACATCAAAAACAGTTAGAGAGCGTTTTTCAAAATTACCAAGAATGGAATAAACCTTTTTAAACATCTTAGTCACATGGAATTGTAAATCTACTGGTGATTTATCGAGCAAAGCCTTAAAGCCGCTAACAGCTACAAAATGATCGATTGCTTCTATGTTACTTTTAAGCACTTTCAAACTTAAACCTGATCGCCAAAAGGGAGCGCGTTTTGGTTTCAACCTTTTGACCTTAAGTCCATAAAGAGCCTTTAGCTTAAAATCATGAATTTTCTTCATCTCAACAACAACAGAATGATAAAGCTCCAATAAAACTTCGCTGCGTTTCCGGTAATGCTCGTTTGTTTGCCCTGGTTTCAAAAATTCAGTCACCAGTTTGTTTTTATCCTTCCAACCGGTATAGACCTCTTGTGAAATAGTCTGGATATTATCTGTTATTCTGAGTGCATAAATACAGCGATAGTGCCCGAGATCATCGTCAGGAAACAAGCTTTCAAAAGCTGTGCTTTCATCATTTTGATAAAGCACATATTCAAGCGCGGCCAAGCCTTGAAGGGCAACAGATTTATCAGCAAATTTTTCTGGGGTTAGAGCCTCAGGATCTTTAGATGAGAGTAAACGCCGTACCGCTCGCAGCCCACGCCCCTTATGATCTGGCCAATATAAAAGTCGCTCTAGTCTGTAATTTTCAACAATCGGTCCAAAGTGAACATGCTCAATCGCTGCAAAAGAAAGCACCGTTTCCTTGAAACGCTCTCGGGTAATTTTTAATCCCTCAGCGCTGGGATCCGAACAAAATTGAATCATGTGGGTTTTGAGAGCAGTGCTGCGCTCAAGCAAATTTTTATAACGGGGTAAAATATGAAATTTATAAGAGTTCGTCGCCAAAGCACTTAGAATTATTTCATGAGATTGCTGACGCTGAGCTTTTTGAATTTCTTTTACGTCCTCAGATGTTTCACTGAGTACTGTTTGAGTTTGAGGTAAGAAAAACAAACAAAAAACAACTATTGAAAAGCAACATTTAAAAAATTGAGAAATCAAGATCTAGTCCTTTAAGATTGGCCAATCCTTTTAGATTTAAATGACAATTAGTTGATCATCAAAACAGGTTTAAAGTGACCGAACAAATTCAATGAGCCATTCACGCTCAGAGCGACTGAGTTTTGAATAAGCATCAGAAGAGCTCGAACCCTCACCACCGTGCCAAAGAATAGCTTCTTCCACATTGCGAGCACGCCCATCATGCAATAAGAACTCATGTCCGCTGACCGTTTGAGTTAAACCAATACCCCAAAGCGGTGGTGTGCGCCACTCAAATCCATCCGCCTGACCTTCTGGTCGATGGTCTGCAAGGCCTTCGCCCATATTATGTAATAATAAATCTGTGTATGGCCAGATGGTTTGATTTTCGAGATGTTTATTTTTAGGAAGCGAACCTGTTTTAAATTTCGGCTGATGACAAGACGCACAACCAATTGAATGAAAAAGCGCCTTACCTTTTAATACGGTTTCACTTGAGGGAGCTCTTCGTTTGGGAACCGCTAAATTAGAGGCATAAAAGGTCACAAGATCGAGCATTTCATTCGTGATCTCAACACCTTCGTCATTTTTATCTCCATGCGGTGCATTAAGACAAAACACTTGGGCTTCTGTGCAATCACCAGCTGGCGATTTATGAAATAAAGTTGAAAGTCCAAGATCTCCAGAAAACGCACCTGCAGATTGTTCTTTCACTGTTGGAGAGCCCGCCTTCCAACCAAAACGCCCAAGCATAAATTTTTGCCTCTCTTGAGACCAAACCATATGCGCCCGGCCAGAGATACCATCGCCATCTTTATCCTGCGCGTCTTGCCGTTTTAAAATTTCTGATGCGGGGATCGCTTCTAACAAACCAAGCCCAATCATTTGCGGTGTGAGTCGTGGTGAGATCATCACATCCTTGTGCATCTCACCATATTTAAGACCAGAGACAGAATAATGTGGTCGCCGTAGTTGAACCTTTGTGCCATCGGCTAATGTCACATGAAAATACTCATAATTAATATCCATGTGACCTTCGCCATGATGCCCTTGGATAGAAAGGTCCTGAAATTGCCCACCATAAATGGGCTCAGGAATAACAAGAGAGCGGCCACTTTTAAGGAGTTCTTTTTGCGCCTGTGTTTGCGGCGGAATAGAAAGGCGAAGAAAGAGAGAAACCTGCGTATCATCAGGCCAATTCGCTTCAGGCGTATGGCCACGCCCATCTTTTAAATGACAGCGCTGGCAAGAGCGCGCATTAAACAGTGGACCAAGTCCATCAGATGATTTGGTCGATGCAGGAGAGGAAACCCACAATTTCCGAAAAAGACCATTGCCAACTTTAAACAGTAATTCTTTTTCAAAACTCATATTCCCAGATGAATGGGAAAAGGCATTTTTATTCTTGAAGCTCTTACGAGATGTTGCCTTACCGCCAGGTAAATCTTCACCGGCTTCAAACTTTGCTGGCAAAACCTCGGGCCTTAACTCTGCTTTTGCGAAAGCTTCTTTGTTAAAATAGGTAAAGTGGGAAGAAAGCAAGCCTGAGCACATAAAAATAGTGGCCCCCGCAAATATTGCGAAAGCCACCATGATCGAAACTTTACTTTTTTTTAAAAAGGTTAAAAAACCCATTAGAAAAAACGTTCCTTTATTAGTCTTGAGTAAGACGCAATCATATTAGAAGTCGATGCGTCCACCAACCATAACAGTTGAGAAATCTTCAACGCCAGGGCCAGCAACTGCAACACCACCATTTGTGAAATCTAGATCAACTTCGTAATGACGGAAACCAGCATAAAGTTGCATAGCAGCAGCATCGATATGTTGAACGATACCAAAGCCATAAACTTTTGCTTCACTACCCGACACAGCATCAACACCAGTAACACCAGTAACGTCACCTACAAGAACATCGTCAAACTGACCATATTCACCATAGATAGATGTATTACCAAGTGGTGACCATTGTTTGTTGATACCACCTTTGATGTAGTAGAAAGTAGCTTCATCACGATCTTCGTCGTTAAAGTCACGTTGACCAGCTGCGAATGTTAGATTCAAACCAGTTGGATTGTGAATAACAGAGATAGAGCCGTTAAGAGTATCTTGGTCAAGTGGATCATTACCATCATTGTCTTGATTTTGACGATAAGCGATTGCTGCAGCAACTTCAAATTCACCTAACTCTTTTTCATAAGCTAAGGCCACATCCCACACATCATCTTCACCCCAAGATGCTGAAAGTACAAAACCAGCAAGTTCAGGAGTTTCATAGCGAATAACGTTGAATGTATCGCCATTAAAGTTATCAAACAAAGCACCGATAGTAATATCGTTACCTGAAAGAGCACCATTAGAAAAACGCAGTTGGAAACCGCCAGCAACATCTGCAACAGCAGAGTAAGCTACGTTTTCAGCTCCAGAAAGATCCATTTCAGGCGCACCATCAGAAGCTTGATCAGCAAAGCCCCAAGTTAATGTACCATAGCGCTCACTCTCAATGAACATAGCTGCTTGAGCTAGCTCAAGAGCTGTTTCACCATCATCACTTGATTGACTAACAGAGTCTGAACCAGCTGCGATGATTTCAAGTTCAATTTCGTAACCAGCTTTCCAGCCTGGGCGAATTTTTGCTTCACCAGCAAAGTTGATTGCCCCAAGATCATTGCCATTACTTGTGACATAAGCATCACTTTCATCGCCATCATCCCAAATCAAAAGATTTTGGTTCATCCAACCAGAAACAGTCAACGATACCTTACGGTTACCTTTACGAGCAGTTGTTGCTTCAAGTACAGCAACACGCTCTTCCAAATCAGCACAGCAGTCCCCGCCAAGATCAGCTGCTTGAGCTAATGTGCTAACCATTGCCAAAGCACCAAGACCAGCAAAAGCAGCTGCTCCTCGTGCCAATGTACGTCTATAAGACATTACAATTCCCCCAAATAAGGTTTAAATTTTAAGACGTTGATATGCTTTTAAAAATATCGAATATTTAAAAATGTTATAATATTACAAAAGCGAGATTGTCCACCCTGTAAATTCGCAAATTTACCCTTAGTGACAATTTAGACTCAATGTGTTGCTACATTGTTTATACAACCATTGAGACTTGATCGAGGGAGAGAATAGGTCACCCCTCGAACAAACTGAGGACTAAAATTATTCAGCCTTCACTTTTGAAGGTTCATCCAAGCTGTCAGATCCTTCAAATTCAATTGCTTTAAGATTAAGCGCAGCCACAGCGCGTTGAATGGCCTTTGTTTGATTAGTCAGGCCGTCAATACTGGCTTGCACAACAGCATTACCTTCTTTGTTGCCTTCACCAATCATTTGGTCATAGGCCTCAACGGTTTCAGCGCGTTTCACCATTGCTTTCATCGCAGTGATTGTTGCAGCTAATTTTTCAGTAAGTTCTTTATCAGCTTTTGCATCACGTGCTTTCACCAAATCAGAAACACTTGCACCCTTCACAACAGAGCCATCAACTCGCTTATATGTGCCGTGGTAAACATTTTGAATACCAAGCGCATCATAGAAGTGAGAGTTGTGCGTGTTATCAGAAAAGCAATCATGCTCTTCTTCTGGGTCATGCAAAATCAAACCAAGCTTCATGCGCTCACCAGCAAGCTCACCATAAGAAAGAGAACCAAGACCAGTGAAAATAACTTTTAGAGCTTCATTATCGCTTTTCTTCATTAGGTCAGTACGAGCAGCACCTTTTTCGCCCCATTGAGCAACAATCCATTTAAGATCATCAATCAAAAGATCGGTTGCAGCCTGCAGATAAGCAACACGGCGATCACAATTGCCATTAGTACAGTTCTTCACATCAAAATCAGTATGTGAACGGTTGCCAGCACCTTTTTTTGTACCGTTTAGATCTTGACCCCAAAGCAAAAATTCAATCGCGTGATAGCCTGTCGCTACATTTGCTTCAACGTCACCAGCTTCATGCAAAGTTTCAGAAATTAAAGCTTTGGTGATTTTTGTAGTATCAACCGCTTTGCTACCAATTTTAATTGATTTTGAGGCAACTACGTTTGCAACATAGAGATCATTTTCATCTGACTCTGTGCCATAGTCTTTCGCAACATAATCAATAAGACCTTCATCAAGTGGCCAGGCATTGACCTTGCCTTCCCAGTCATCAACAATCGCATTACCAAAACGATAGGCTTCTGATTGTTGATAAGGAACACGAGCGGCAATCCAGCTTGTCCGAGCTGCTTTTAATGTTGCAGCACTCGGTGCTTTAACAAAAGCATCAATTTTCGCTTTTAAAGTTAAAGCCGTTTTCAATGAATCTTCATATTTAGCTTCAGCGATATCAGCATAAGTTTTGACAATATCTTTCACTTTTGGCTCACCAGCTACAGCTGAGCCTGTGGTTATAAAGCTTGCTAGAAGGACAGCGGAGAACCCAACTGACGCTTTCTGGAGCAATGTTTTAGTCATTTAATTAATCTCCTGATTTAAAGAACAAAAGGGTTAAAACTAATTTGGAAAATAAGAATTATTTTGAGCCAAGTGGTTCAGCGGTTGCGCAATTGAGTGGGGCAATAAAATCTGCCCAACATCAACCAAACCATCAGCAAAATCTTGTGCAGCCCTTTGCGGGTATTGGATATCTGCCGCTTCTGTCATGGCATAAACACAGGCCTGTAGCGCTGGGCATTCACTATGTTGACACGCCGCAATCATAGAGATGGCAATTACTTCATCAGTGCTAAATCCATGCCTGTTAATTTTTTCAATTCGGATAGGACGTTTCGATACTTTGTCGAGTGCATTAACCCAACTTCCCAGTTTTGTAGAAAGAACAAGTCCATCTTTCAGTCCAAAAGCTTGAACATACTGACGGCTGCAAACATCAAAGAACCGGCTATCATTTGTTTGTACGCCGCGGACCCAACAACGAAATCCAAGTCCGACCAATCTTTCAGGTTTTGATTGGTGGGGAATCTGAGTACCGCATTTTTGAATGGCAATATCAATTGGCCAATCTGAAGATAAATCGGTTGAAATAGCTTCTTCTTCGTTGTGATTGCTCAACTTCTCAGAAGTTAAATTATTTTTCTTAAAGTTCATTTTATCGTCACCATTAAAATCAAATTACTGGAGAACAAAAAATTAAGAAGGTGGTTTTTAAGAGGTCAGAGTTTTAATAAAGAATACTCAGGAACAACTTGCCAAATCTTAAAATTTGTCCGGCAATTGCTTTATCTGACATACCCATTCTGAGATACGCCGCCTAAATTTTCCAAAGAAGAATGGGGCTCATCTGTGAAACACAAATCACTATGAGGCATCCCGAAAAGATCTTCGGCAAATACAGATTTAAGATAACGAAAGGGGAAAGTAAGTTCTGAAAGGAGCGGTGAGTGCTCTTCACGGCTATACCCGAAATAAGACGGACTAAACCTAAGCAAAACACCTCTGGTAAGGTGAAGAATATTTAACATTTTTCTCTCCAATAATCAGGGTTCAAGGCCCTGGTATTAGACTAAATTAGTGCCCCAAAAAGTGCGACACTGAGCATGACATAATCAAATATTTACGAAGCAGTCAAATAAAAAATCAATAAAACCAGTAGTTTAGAATCAATATAAATTAGGTTGTGAAGTGTCACTGAACTTGACAAATCAAAATCTCTGCTCCTTTATGAAGCTTGAAATGGTGCCTCTTTCTAACAAGGGCACTGTCTGATTACGGGACCTTGAACCCCGTCTATTGGAGAGAAAAATGACAGTTAATTTAATGCTTTGCACGTCCCTCGTGCATGGAAAATTGCATCTATTGCAAAGGCAATTTGGTGAACTCCATACCCCTATATCATTTGTAAATCATTTAATTTTCTATCTTCAAAAAATGAAGGGAGAAAGCAAATGAGCCTGGATATAACCCACCAAGTTTTGGAAAAAATAAACCGAGAAAAGCCTCCACTTTATTTTTCAAAAAAACCACAAATCAAAAAAACACCGGAAGAACTCGTCGGCCTGGGCTTTCGGTTTTGGATGGCAGGTTACCAAACAAACGACTTTGAATTTTGGAAAAAAACCTGGGACCATTTTAATCGCACGATCGGGGCAAGTGCAGCGAGATCAACTGTCTTTGAGCTCGCATCATGGGCGCAAACCGTACAATCATCAGCTTTGCGTGATATTGAAGTTTGTCTAACAGAGCAAGAACAATTTGGCCGAGACGAGCGAATGGCAATCACCATGGTCGCTGCTGGTCAACATAATGCATGTCCAGCAATGCAAGCCTGTGCTTCAGCTTTAATTGGGGCAACAGAGGTTGAAAACGTCATCGAAGCCTCAACAGACTTTGGCCATAAGCTTCTAGAAAAAAGACTTCTCTTAAGTGATTTAAAAACAGAGATTGTTGATTAAAGACAGATTGAAATGAGCACTGCTCACTCTCCGTTTGCTATTTGCCATAGTCTAAAATTAAAGAAACTTTCGCCTTTTGTCGAAAACTGCAGCCGCTTCAAATATTGCCATGAGAACAACTCATTTTTCTCAAAGCACCCCCCTCGATATTCTAGAACCTAAGACTAAACGCCAATAGAAATTATAATAATTTTGATTAAAGATGCATATAAAATGCATCAATTAATATGCGTTTGTAGTTGAAAATCTAAAACAGATGAAATATTAAACGAATCTACAAGTGCAAAATTATGTAAAAATATGCATAAAATACTAAAATTGCATAAATTTACTAAACGATAGACTTAGGGAAGAAGCATATGGACCAGATTGTAAATACACCGACTCACGCTCTCAATTTCCTTAGAGAGAAAATGAAACTGAAAGAAAAGTATGAAAACTTCATTGGCGGCGAATGGATCGCACCAGCCGACGGCCGTTATTTTGATAATGTTTCACCAATTGATGGCAACATCATCAATCAATTCGCAAGATCATCAGCTGCAGATATTGAAAAAGCATTGGATGCAGCCCACAAAGCCAAAGATGCTTGGGCCAAAACATCCCCAACAGACCGAGCAGCTGTTCTATTAAAAATCGCTGATCGTATGGAAGCTCATTTAGATGAGATTGCCACTATCGAGACGATTGATAACGGTAAACCCATTCGTGAAACAAAAAATGCTGATGTGCCATTAGCGATCGATCATTTTAGATATTTTGCAAGTTGTGCAAGAACACAAGAAGGTGGACTTTCTGAGCTTGATGAGAACACGATTGCCTATCATTTCCATGAGCCACTAGGTGTTGTTGGGCAAATCATCCCATGGAATTTCCCACTTCTTATGGCCGCTTGGAAAATTGCTCCAGCACTGGCGGCAGGTAATGCCATTGTGTTAAAACCAGCTGAGCAAACCCCATTTGCCATTATGGCATTGATGGATTTAATCGGTGATCTTATCCCACCAGGGGTTCTTAACGTTGTAAACGGATTTGGTATCGAAGCTGGCAAGCCATTGGCTACAAGTGAGCGCATTGCAAAAATCGCCTTTACAGGTGAGACATCAACCGGTCGCTTAATCATGCAATATGCGTCTGAAAACATCATCCCATCAACAGTTGAGCTCGGCGGCAAATCACCGAATGTCTTCTTTGCTGATGTGATGGAGCAAGATGATGCTTTCTTTGATAAAGCCTTAGAAGGGTTCACTTTGTTCGCGCTCAATCAAGGTGAAGTTTGTACCTGTCCTTCAAGAGCATTAGTACAAGCTTCGATTTATGATCAATTTATCGAACGCGCAATTGAACGTGTGAATGAAATCCAAATGGGCAACCCATTAGATGACAGCACAATGATTGGCGCGCAAGCCTCTTCAGACCAATTAGAAAAGATCTTGTCTTACATTAAAATTGGTCAAGACGAAGGAGCTGCATTGCTAACAGGTGGTCATAGAGCCGAGCTTGGTGGCAGTTTAGACAATGGCTATTATGTCAAACCAACCGTCTTTGCTGGCAATAATAATATGCGCATATTCCAGGAAGAAATTTTTGGCCCTGTGCTTTCAGTTGCAAAATTTGAAGATGAAGCTGAGGCCTTAAAAATTGCGAATGACACAATTTATGGCCTTGGTGCAGGTGTTTGGTCTCGCAATGGCTCAACGGCCTATAGAATGGGCCGCAATATTCAAGCGGGCCGCGTTTGGACAAATTGTTATCACCTCTATCCGGCTCATGCTGCCTTTGGTGGTTATAAGCAATCTGGTATTGGCCGTGAAAACCATAAAATGATGATGGATCACTACCAGCAAACCAAAAACTTACTCGTAAGTTACAGCCCAAATGCACTTGGTTTCTTTTAAATAAAATTTCAGAAAGGCAAGGCCCAACCGGTCTTGCCTTTTTAGTTATTCGTATATTGATTTCTCAAATAAGAGGAGGAGGATCGATTGCAAAATATTGAGTTAGTTTCAATCACACCTAAAGCCGTTGAATTGGTAAATGAATTAAAAGAAGCGCATGGTGATCTAATGTTTCATCAATCAGGAGGGTGTTGCGATGGCAGTGCTCCGATGTGCTATGTGAAAGGGGAGTTTAAAACAGGTGATGCTGATGTCTATTTAGGAGATATTGCCGGCTGCCCTTTTTATATCGGTCGCCAACAATATGAAAAATGGAAGCACACTCACCTGACCATTGATATGGTCGAAGGCCGTGGTAGCGGTTTCTCCCTAGAAGCGCCAAGAGGCGTACGGTTCCTCACAAGGTCCAGACTGTTTACTGTAGAAGAACAAGCTGCATTAAATCAAAATCAAGATGCATAAAATAGTAAACTATGTCTTTTGCTCAATGGTTTGAACTGATCTGAATGTCAGATTATATCGAAAAACATCGGTCAGTTCATGCCGCCCTTCTTTTAAAGGGTCGATACCATGATAGGCCAAACGAGAAGGGCCACCAAAAACACAAACATCACCATGGTGCAGCATAACCCGCAGCGGCTTTTCAGATCTGGTTAAGCCACCAAACAAAAATTTAGCTGGCAGTCCCAATGATACAGAAACAATAGGCTGAGAAAAATCCCCTTCATCTTTATCCTGATGTAATCCCATGCGGCTGCCAACAGCATATTTATTGATCAAACATGCATTGGGTAAAAAATCTAAAAAGCCGGCTTCATGAGCAGCGCTAGTTGCGAGAGATAAAAAACACTCTGGTAGTTCTGGCCAAGCTTTTTTGGTAAGTGGGTCTAGGCCAGAATAACGGTAGCCTTGTTTTTCAGAAATCCATCCCCCCTTCCCACAATTGGTCATAGCTACAGACATTTTACGCCCCCAAGGCGTCATCATCTGCCGAAAGGGAGAGGTTTGAGCAATGGTATCAATCGCAGCGAGTAAGGTTTTGTCATGTTGAAGGGCAAAGGCTTTAAATAAAAAAGCTCCATCTTTGAGTTTTATCGTTTCATTTTGAGGACCATCAAACAATTCCCCTTGCATACCCACCTCCCAGAGCAATGACTGAAGTTTCAATTATATCAATGCTAGATAAAGTGATCTACCGGCTATATCTCAAAAATGGATTTACGATTTTTGAGATTCTGGTTGCTGCTAGGCAACTGAAGGGATACTCAATAAACGTTCCATATGAAGAAGAAGCTTATCCCTACTTAAGGCAATGGGACATGGTGCAGCGTCAGCGTAGCCCGGCGCGTTGCGCTGCACAGTGCGGTTGCTGGTGGGCAACCTGAAGCACACTTAAAATGTAGGCCTGCTGCGTCAGCAGCAGAATAGCCGTGAGAGAAATAGCGACGGTTGCTAGTGGGCAACTGAAGGAGCGCTAAAAAAGACCGTGTAATCAAGAAAACTTGATTACACGGCAAGGTTTTTGCTGCTTCATAGATGAGGGGAGTAGTTCTTTAAAAGTCTGATCCATTCAATTGGGGAAGGTCAGAATAAAAAGTGCCCCTCAAGGAGATAATGCTTAATCAGAGGAGGTCGATTAAATGCATTGACCAGACATTGCCAAATATTTATAATTTAGTAAAATGAATTATATATAAGGCAATAGATGCATAATATGCATCATTTAGAAAAATGCATTTAAAAGAATTAGACGCAAATTTAATCGTAGTCCTAGACGCTTTATTGATTGATGCAAGTGTGACAAAAGCTGCATCACGATTAGGGCGCAGCCCCTCAGCCGTTAGCCATGCGCTAGCAAATTTAAGATATATTTTTAATGATGATCTTTTTGTTAGAGCAGGCCAGCGCTTAACTCCAACAGCAAGAGCCAAAGAGCTGGCACCATCTGTCCATATTATCGTATCTGGCTTAGAGAGTTTACTGCGAAGCAAAGAACCTTTTAATCCCGGCACTCAAGAACGTTCATTCACTTTCTCTTGTCCGGAAATGGCGGATCTATATTTTCTGCCTAAATTAAGAGCCTTGATAGAAGACGATGCGCCAAACATGCTTCTTGAAAGTTCCCATGATAAATCTGATCAATTCCATGAAAAACTACGCAAAGGCGAAACAGATTTTATCATCAGCGAGAATCATACTCTTGATGACGCAGTCGATATTAACTGGCATAAATTAACTGAGGTGCCATACATCACTTTATCGAGTGTAAAAAGTAAATTAAGTGATCAAAAACTAACTCTTAAATCAATTCAAAGCACACCGCATATTATCTCAGGCCAGTCCGGTAATCAAAATAGCGAACTAGAAAAAATCCTACTCAAAAAGGGCATAAAGAAAGAACAGATACATAAAGTGTCATCTTCTCTTTCTGGCATCCTTATGGCTTTAGATACAGGGATATTGGTGACAGTTTCAGAGCTTCATGCCAAATTATTATTAAAGCATGTAAAGGCAGCCGTGATCACTCTACCCTTCAAATTACCAATGATGGAAGTCCACCTTGGATGGCACAGGAGTTTTGAGCGCGATGAGTGTCACCAATGGTTGCGAGAGAAAATAGAGCTTTGCTTGGCAAATTAATCCCTCTATAAGTGGGGCAAGAATTCATAGTCATTAGGCAGATAAAGAGTAAAAAACACCTTATGCGTTTCATAGATTATAGTGCTGCTATTTTCGGTTTAATTTTCCTCGCTCCAATTATGATCATCATCGCAATTTTGATCAAATGGGATACGAAAGGTCCTGCTCTCTTTAAACAAGAGCGCGTAGGCAAAGAGGCTAAAACTTTCACATGTCTGAAGTTTCGCACCATGGCTGTCGGCACAAAGCATGTGCCAACTCATCAATCAAGCTCTAGTAGCATCACGAAAGTTGGCCATATCTTAAGGCGCACCAAACTTGATGAACTTCCGCAGCTTATCAATGTTCTCCTTGGTCAAATGGCACTTGTTGGTCCAAGACCAGGCCTGCCTTCGCAGGAAGATTTGACAAACGCCCGTTTGAAAACTGGGGCGTTAGATATTTTACCTGGCATTACAGGTCTTTCTCAAGTGGAAGGTTTGGATATGTCCACACCAACCCTGCTAGCTGAACGGGATGGTGATTATGCAAAAACCAAAAATATGTTCACGGACCTAAAGCTTATCTTCATGACATTTGCAGCCGTAATAAATAAAAAATAAAAAACTTTAGCTATAAAAATATTCTCGCCACAAACTTTTTATATTCTGGCCGGCTTTGTACATTTCCAAAGTGAGCTAGTTGTTTTGCCTATTTTTTTTAGGACATCGGAAACATACGTCAGCTCAGTTAAATTAAAATTGTCATTATGAAGAAGGAGTACTGCTCGCTTTTTGTCCTTCAGTTGCCCACCTGCAACCGGACTAGAGCAGTAGGACATGGCGTAACGCCAGTGAAGCCCGGTGCTTAGCACCGCACCTCGTAGGTCCATCGCGACAGCGGTGGAATAACCGTGAGAGAGAAAAAATGTCTCGCCGTATCTTTGAATATTTTGAAAATTTAGTCGACCCACTAACGGTGGCAAAAAACCCGGTGCCACCGAGGGGCTTAAAAAAATTCTATAAATATTTTCTCGTGCAAATTTGGCCCCTCATAACAGTGGCTTGCATTGTCTCGGCCATTGGCGCGTTTATAGATGCGATGCTGCCGGTTACAATTGGTTGGCTTGTTGATCTATTCAGCAAAACCAGCACAGAAACAGTTTGGCAAGATGGTAAGCCTATATTTTTGATCATATTAGCAATTGTGATCGTGCGTCCGTTTATAGGGTATGTAGAGTTACTCATCTCGCTTCATGCACAGTTCCCAGGTTTTACGAATTTAATCCGCTGGCAAAGTCATCATCATGTTTCGCGCCAATCACTGCATTTTTTCCAAAGTGATTTCGCCGGCAGAATTGCAAATAAAGTGATGCAAACAGGCAATGCCCTAAGATCATCAGTTATGTCTGTGCAAGATAGTATCTGGTATGTGGTAGCGTTTCTTCTTTCAGCTATATTTTTTGTTGGTAATGCCTCAATCTATTTAACCATTCCGATTTTGCTATGGTTAGGGTCATACCTTACCATACTAGCTTACTTTCTACCGCGTATCAGAAAGCAAGCAGCCGTAATGTCAGAAGTGCACTCCATGCTAACCGGGCGTTTGGTGGATAGTTACACCAACATCCAGACGGTCAAGCTTTTTGCAGGTAATGATTATGAA
The DNA here is from genome assembly GCA_964022305.1 of uncultured Hyphomicrobiales bacterium. GTDB lineage: Bacteria > Pseudomonadota > Alphaproteobacteria > Rhizobiales > HXMU1428-3 > HXMU1428-3. Next base: position 20,119 of record CAXIBI010000035.1, read on the forward strand.
GATAAGTTCGTCGCCACAGGTATAAAAGAACACACAAAGGAAATACAAAACCTCTTTAGATATTTCACAAACATGTGGATGTCTCTCTATATCATCAATGGCGCACTACTAGTTGGTGTTGGCGCATTGACCATTTATCTATGGCAAAACTCCATCATTACCATTGGTGAAGTCGCCATGGTGCTTCCACTCACGATCCAGTTAAAAAATATGGCCACCTGGATGATGGAAATCGCCAATGGCGTTTTTGAAAATGTGGGCACAGTTGAAGAGGGTATGGAAACCATTTCTAAATCTCTCACAGTCACAGATGAAAAAGACGCAAAAGATTTAAATGTCACCAAAGGCAAAATTGAATTTAAAGATGTTGATTTCGATTACGGGGATTATCAAACTAAAGAAAGCGATAAAAACCTGCCCGTTATCAAAGGATTGAACTTAACAATCGAGCCAGGTCAAAAAGTTGGTTTGGTTGGGCGCTCAGGAGCTGGTAAATCGACATTAGTTAATTTGGTTCTTCGGCTTTATGATTTAAAAAGTGGACAAATTACTATTGATGGTCAGAACATTGCGGAAAGCACACAGCAAAGCTTGCGCCGTCAAATAGGCATGGTCACGCAAGATACATCACTTCTTCACCGGTCCATTAGAGACAATCTCATCTATGGAACAAAGGACGCAACTGAAGAAGATATGGTGAGGGCTGCCAAAAGAGCTGAAGCTCTGGATTTTATTCAAGGTCTTTCTGATGGCAAAGGTAACAGCGGCTTTGACACATTAGTGGGCGATAGAGGTGTGAAACTCTCAGGCGGTCAACGCCAGAGAATTGCTATTGCCAGAGTGCTGTTAAAAAACGCCCCAATACTTATCTTGGATGAAGCAACGTCTGCTCTTGATTCAGAAGTCGAAGCGATGATCCAACGCCAACTCACAAGCATGATGCAAGGCAAAACCGTGATT
>CAXIBI010000036.1:0-20853 GCA_964022305.1 uncultured Hyphomicrobiales bacterium
CCTCAAAATAAACATCCCTCAATTTTGAGGGACAATAAAGAGGAAGTTTATGGGTTTTTCTTTAAGTGCTGCTGCTGGATCGCTTTTGAGCGCCAATTCATTAATGAGCGCGAGTGTGACTGTAAATAGCAGTGATTTTTCTTTCGTCTCATTGTTTTTGCAAGCTGATATTGTTGTTAAAATCGTGATGATTGGTCTTGCTCTGGCGTCCATTTGGGCGTGGGGCATTGTTTTTGAGAAGATGTTTTCCATCTCTTCAGCACGTAAACGTTCGGATGCCTTTGAAAAGGTTTTCTGGTCTGGTGAGCCATTTGAAGAGCTCTATGAAGATGTTTCGACCCGTGAGACCAAAGGGGTTGAGAGTATTTTTCTGGCTGCCATGCGAGAATGGAATGAGAGCTTGAAAGCGGGCCCTAAGGTGATGGTGTCCGTGCAGATGCGGATTGAAAAGGTGATGGATGTTGCCTTGAACCGCGAGATTGAAAAATTAGAGAGCAAGCTTTTGTTCCTGGCCACAGTTGGCTCAACAGCGCCTTTTGTTGGGCTTTTTGGTACAGTTTGGGGGATTATGAATAGTTTCTCATCTATTGCGGCCTCTAAAAACACGAGTTTGGCTGTTGTGGCGCCGGGTATTGCTGAGGCGCTTTTTGCCACGGCTTTGGGACTTCTTGCCGCTATTCCAGCGGTGGTGTTTTATAATAAATATTCATCTGACATAGCCCGGCTTTCGCAGCGTTATGAAGGGTTTGCAGATGAATTTGGGGCTATTTTATCGCGTCAGATTGAGATGCGAAAATAGTTTCGACTTAATTTTATGATATTGATGCTTGGTTGTTTTGGTATCAAAAACAGTTGGTTTGTAGGTTTATAGGACTTTAAGCATATGGGTGCATCATTAGGAGGCGGGAAAGCAATCCCTCGAAGACGCCGGGCTAGAAGTAGTGGTGGTGCGTCTCCTATGTCTGAGATTAATGTCACGCCTTTTGTGGATGTGATGTTGGTGCTGTTGATTGTGTTTATGGTGACGGCACCCTTGCTTAGTGCTGGGATTCCACTTGAATTGCCGAAGACGGAAGCTAAATCTTTAGGTGGTGAGAAGGAACCTTTGACGATATCAGTTGATAAAGCGGGTAAGGTTTATATTCAGGATAAAGAGATCACCTTGGAAGAATTGGTGCCGAAATTAAAGGCGATTGCTAAAAACGGCTATAATGAGCGGATTTATATTCGCGGTGATGAGAAGTCTTTACATGGTATGATCTCTCAGGTGATGGGTAAGATTTCTAATGCTGGGTTTACCCGGTTAGCGATTGTGACAGACGCCAGTAATCAGTAGTTATTTACGGTCAAGAAAGGAGAAAAGTGTGAAGCTTGGGTTGATCATATCTATGGTTTTCCACGGGTGCCTTTTGGCGTTTGCGCTTTTTTCTTTAACGACGGCCAAAGCGCTTAAGCCTATGGAAGTTAAGTCTATTCCAATGGAAATTGTTGATATTTCTGAATTGACTAAGTTGAAGGCGGGCTTGAAAAAAGCACCAGAAAAAAAAGAGACCAAGCAAAAAGATAAAAAGCCAGTAGCTAAAGAAATTAAAAAGGCAAAAAAGAAGAAGAAGCCAGCGCCGAAGCGAGCTGTTCAGCCGGTTGCTGAACGCCAAGATCCCGCACCAGTTAAAAAGCCTAAGCACCAGAAAAAAGAGCCTAAGCCGGTTAAAAAGAAAGTGGCGAAAAAGCCAAAGCCGAAACCGAAAGTAAAACCCAAGCCGAAGCCAAAAGCAAAGATAGTTAAAAAGAAGCGTAAAAAGAAAAAGTTTAACGAAGATAAGATTGCGGCTTTGTTGAATAAAGTGCCTGATTCAGGACCGACAGCTTCTAAATTACCTGATTTACCTGGCGCTAAGAAGGTGAAGGGGAACCCACAAGGCAAGCATATTGCCATGAGCATTAGTGAAATTGATGCGTTTCGCCGGCAAGTTTCTCAATGTTGGAACCCGCCGGTTGGTGGTTTGGGCGCTGAAGATTTACGGGTGAAATTACGGTTGCAATTGCGCAAAGATGGTAGCTTGAAAGGCCAACCGCGGATCCTTAATAGTGGGGGCAGGTCGTCTTTTCATCGCGCGGCAGCTGATAGTGCGGCACGGGCTGTTTGGCAATGTCAGCCTTATAACTTGCCTGCTCGCAAATATGATACGTGGAAAGACATGATCTTGAACTTTAACCCACGAGATATGCTCCGTGGGTAGGTTCTCATTCTTGGTTCAGTATTTCTAATTTATGACTTTGTTGGATTTTATCGAAAAGGTGATTATCAAAATGAATAACAGAGCAAGATTTCAAAGAATAGCTCAGTTTTTTGTTTTTGTGGTTCTGGCGGTTCTGTCTTTTCCTTTAGTGGCGCAGGCCCAGGTTGAGATTGATATTACTGAAGGTAATGTTCAGGCTATTCCAATCGCTGTGGCGGCTTTTGAAGGCAAGACATTTGAAGATCAACAATCGGCTAGCCAAGTTGTGCAAGTCATTCAGGCTGATTTAGCAGGGTCTGGGTTATTTGAACCTTTGGATCCTCTGTCTTTCATTCAAAAAGATGCCAGTGTTTTAAGTGTGCCTAAGTTTTCAGATTGGCGAGTGATTAAAGCGCAAGCTGTTGTGGTGGGCAAAGTTGAGCGTCTGCCTGATCGCCGCATTAAAGCGCAATATCGTTTATGGGATGTGTTTTCAGGTAAGCAGCTTTCTGGTGAACAATTCTTTATTAAAGACGAGAATTGGCGCCGTGTGGGGCATGTAATTGCTGATACAATCTATAAGCGTTTGACCGGTGAGACAGGGTATTTTGACACCAAGGTTGCTTTTATTGATGAGACTGGTGGCAAGAAGAGACGCGTGAAGCGCTTAGCCATTATGGATCAGGATGGATTTAACCTGCGTTATCTTACTCAAGGGCAGCATTTGGTCCTGACACCGCGCTTTGGGCCTAAGGCGAATGAGCTGACTTATATGTCTTATGAAAGTGGTGTGCCGCGGGTTTATCTTCTTAATTTAGACACGGGGCTAAAGCGTGTTGTTGGTGATTTTCCGAATATGACATTTGCGCCGCGGTTTTCTCCTGATGGAAGTAAGATCATTATGAGTTTGCAGGATGGGGGCAATGCGAACATTTTCACGTTAGATTTAGCCACGAAGAAAACAACGCGGTTAACCTATGGGCGCTCGATTGATACGGCTCCCAGCTATTCTCCAGATGGTAAACGGATTGTTTTTGAAACAGACCGAGAAGGCTCTAAGCAGCTTTATGTGATGAATGCTGATGGCTCAGGCGCGAAACGAATTAGTTTTGGCGATGGGCGTTATTCAACGCCTGTTTGGTCCCCGCGCGGTGATTTAATCGCTTTTACAAAGCAAATTCCAGGGCGATTTTTAATCGGTGTTATGAAGCCGGATGGATCTGGTGAGCGGATTTTGACAGAAGGCTATCATAATGAAGGGCCGACCTGGGCGCCTAATGGCCGCGTTTTGATGTTTTTTAGGGAAACTCCGGGTGCTCGAGGGGGCGCTCGTATCTATTCTGTGGACCTCACTGGATATAATGAACGCCGTATAAGAACGCCTTCCTGGGGCTCTGATCCAGCTTGGTCACCTCGTGTTAACAAATAATTGTTATTGTTCTTGCCTTTACAGCTAGAATCAATTTGAATCCTTAAAATTGATTGATGCTGTGTATTAATCAGGTTTTGAGGGGCTGAAATACGGTATTTCGTGTCTTTTTCGCATCATTTTTGGTGAAAACATGTAACTGTATAGCATCTGTTCTTGATCTTAGGGTGTAACACCGGTAATCCGGTAATATGCACTGCTCGTATATTCTTAAGGAGTTTACATAATGCAATCGTATAAACGACTATTAGTTGCTACCGTGCTTATCGGTGCAGTTGCTAGCGTTTCTGCTTGTCGTCGTGAAGTTCGCCATGAACCAATGAAGCTTGGTGGTGATGTTACTGCAACTGGTGTGGAACAAAAGGTTCGTTAATAGATTTTGTTAGTTGACACATAAAAGTGTCATGTCAACTTATTAAGATTGAATAGTTTTAAAACCGGGTCTTTTGATCCATTTATTTACCTGAAGGGGGAATTACCATGAACATTAAAGGTCTTATCATTGCTGCAACTATCGTTGGTACAGTAGCTACTCTTGGCGCTTGCCGTCGTGAAGTTCGTCACGAGCCAATGAAACTTGGTGGCGACGTTGCTCCTGTTACTCAAGAAGTACGTTAATTTTAACGTATTGATTGACTGAATTTATATTCAGAACAGTTAAATAAGACCGTGTTGCATATTCGTATTTGAAGTGCAGCGCGGTTTTTTTATGTCTAGATCTATTAGAAGCTGGCGGGTTGGTAAGTCTTGTCAGTTGGCTTACACGCCTCTGACTTGAAGTTGCAAGTCTTTACATAACTCTTGCGTGTCTCTCATTTATTCTCATCAAATGATCTTTAGCATGACCTCCATACAATAAACATATGGAGGGACTTATGCTTGGGTATTATTCTGAGTATGCAGAGAGTTATTTGCTGGTTTTGATGATTGTGACAACGTTTGCTTTTGTCATTCCGATCTTTTTTACCCCCCTGTTTTGGGCGCGAATGCTGCTTTGGAGAGTTCCTGAAGATACTGACTTAGCCGTTTATTTTGGGCGTTGTTTGGGATCTTTTGCTTTTGTTGTTGAGGCCTTTATCTTAAGGGCTTTGATGACAGGTACGGGGCTCACCTTTATCTGTGATTTTTTAATTCTTGTGTTTGCCTTTATGGTTGTGATCCATATTTATGGTGCGATTAAAGGCATTCAACCGATAACTGAGACATTAGAAATAGGGTTTTGGATTGGGCTTGTTTTTGCCGGGATCCTCTTTTATCCAGCGAAAAGCTTTGTGTTTTAAGGGATGTTAGGATCAAAAGATAGTAAAAGCCCTTAATTAAGAGCGAGTATCCCTTTTCTTTAAACAATTCATAATTTTGCTATTATCTTGAGTTTACGTGTTTTCAAGCAGAATTGAACTGAAAAGGGTGCTCTTTTCAAATCTCTTGGCCGAAGTTTTTAGTTGGTTTTAGTTTTTGATCCATTTAGAGGCTTTCATGTGTTTTTTTTTGAGAAAAGTCCCAGCTTTCGATTGGTTCATCAGTTTCAGTTCATAAAAAAATATGTATACTCTCTTTAGTGATTTGGTTCATACCGATTTGTAATTGTGATTTTTAATCGTTAATGCTGGTATGAGACCTTTTGATAAAGTATGAGTGACTTTTAAATTGTTTAGGTGACCCGTGAAACTGAGGGTGAACTCACTATTGAGGGCGAATATGACATCTCATTTTTTAAAACTGGTTTGTGCTTTATTATTAGCGCTGGTTGTGGCTGGTTGTAGCAATGCGAACAAGAGTTTAACTGGTGTTCCGACAAAACCGGGGTCGCCACAGGACTTTGCTGTTAATGTTGGCACGACTGTTCATTTTACCACTGATAGTGTGCAGCTCTCTGAGCAAGCCCTTGGGATTTTGCGTAATCAGGTGAAATGGTTGCAGCAATATAAGAATTATTCTGTGACCCTTGAAGGCCATGCTGATGAGCGCGGGACAAGAGAATATAATATTGCGCTGGGTGGTCGCCGGGCGGATGTCATTAAAAACTATCTTATACAAAATGGAATTAACCCAACACGGCTTAGAACCATTTCTTATGGTAAAGAACGGCCTGTTGCGATTTGTAATGATATTAGCTGTTGGTCACAAAACCGCAGAGTGGAAACAAAATTAAATGGTGCCGCTAATTATTAAATTTAGATGGCAGATGTTTTCTGGGTAAATTAATCACTGTTAAGTGGTTTGAGATTTAAGCCTAATAAAAAACATGGCTGAATTTGGGGTAAGGGTATGAGGAAGTTCGCTGGACTTTTCTGTTTTTTGATTTTGATGAGTGGCATAAGCGCTTTTAACTCTGCTGCTTTGGCCCAGGATGCAAACTCTGCTAAAAACAAAGCTTCTACCTCTGCTGAGCTTATTGATGCTCAGCGCCGAATTGATCGTTTAGAAGCTCAAATCACTGAAATGCAATCCATGATTGGTGCGTTGCAAACCATGGTGCAAAAAGGGGTTCAGCAAAACAGACCTCTTCAACAACAGAATTTTGATCGACGGTTACCGCTTGACCAACGGTTGGATCAGGGGGCACCTGATCGCGTGACTGGTGAGCCGCAATTTAGAACTGATGGTTGGGGTGCAGATACACAATCTGACAGTTCTTTAAATCAAGGCCAATTGGATCAGGGCAGAGTGCCTGGTGCTGATTTGCCTTTGGATGGCCAAGTGCCTCAAAGCCGTGTTGCCATTAATGGTGCTCAGCCTCGTAAATTGTATGATGCGGGGTATAATTATTTGATGGCTAGCGATTATGTTTCAGCGGAGGCGACGTTTCGTTCCTTTTTGAGAAACCATCCTCAAGATCCTTTATCTGGCAATGCGCAATATTGGTTGGGAGAAACTTTTTTTGCACGTGGTGATTATCGCAAAGCGGCGCATGAATTTTTAAAAGGCTATAAAACCTATAAAACCAGCGCTAAGGCCCCTGATAATTTGCTGAAATTGGGGATGTCTCTCCAACGACTTGGACAGTCAGAGGCGGCTTGTCAGACTTATGCTCAACTGAAAGATAAATATAAAAAACTTTCTGGCCATATTTCTCGTCGTTTAGGACAAGAGCAGGGTAAGGCCCGTTGTCAGTAGGGTTTGTAAAGTTTTATTTGGTTTTCTAGTTCTTGCCATCTGGGTCTTTCTAATTGTAGGTTCCTTTTATGGAACTAACTCATTCAAAAATTGATGATTTATTCTCTTCCTTCATTGGGCAGGGGGCTGTTGGTCTTGCTGTTTCTGGTGGGGGGGACAGTATGGCGCTGATGCATCTCTTTGCAGAGTGGCGTGAGAGGTTTCCTTTAGACAATTCAAGAGATGTGGTTTTCTCTGTTGATCATGGGGTGCGGGACGGCGCTGCCGATGAAGTTAAGATGGTAATCTCTTGTGCTGAAACGCTTGGGTTTACGGGTGTGCCTTTGAAACTTGAAGGGTTAGATCAAGGGGCCTCTTTGCAAGAACGCGCCCGCGATGCGCGTTATGAGGCCATTGCATCTGAGATGAAAGTAATGGGGCTCTCATGTTTGTTAACGGCGCACACGTTAGATGATCAGGCGGAGACTTTTTTAATGCGCCTTCGCCGTGGGAGTGGCATTGATGGGCTCACTTCCATGTTTCCTCAAAGGGAGTTGTATGGCGTTCAAATTATGCGCCCGTTATTGTCTCTCAATGGTCAGGTTTTGCGAGAGCTTTTAAAGGAACGCGGTGTGAGTTGGGTGGAAGACCCCAGCAATGAAAACGAAGATTTTGAACGTGTTGAGGTGCGCAACCTTTTAAAAAATTTAGATGCTGATGGTCGTCTCAGTGACATGATTGGTCAGACGGTTTGTCGTTTGCAAAGAGGGCGTATGGCGCTTGAAGACCAAGCGCTCGCATTTATTAAAACTCATGTCACAATGCATCGTATTGGCGTTTTGCAGGTTAAATTTGAAGAGTATTTAGAGCTGCCTTTAGATGTGCAAATTCGTGTTTTGCGCCGTGTTTTGTTGGCGTTTGGTGCTGAGGGGCGATCTCTTTCGAGTTTAGAGGGAGGCGCCCATCATCTTGCCTCTATGGGAGAAGAGAAATTTGTTCTGGCTGGTGTGATGTGTGAGAGGCGTATGGATGGTCTTTTACAATTTTCACGTGAATCTGGGAGAGCACCGTTTGAGATTGTTGAGCATGATTTTGGAACTGATCAGAGATTGGTGATTTGGGATCACCGTATTGGTGTGAGAGTGCCTGATGATTTTAAGGGAGCTTTACAGTTTAGAGGGTTTACAAAATCTGAAGTCTCTCAATTAGCAGAAAAATATAAAGGACTTGGGCAGGCTTATCCTCGTTTTGCCATTGCTCGTTCACTATTGCCAAGCGTTGTTGGTGTTTGGTGTGACGGTCAATTGTTGGCTGTGCCTCAGCTAGAGAGTTATGATGAAAGTCTTTTTGTCGAGCTTTTTGGTGATTTGGATCGCTATCTTGATGAGGCCCCTTTTGATCGCGCTGTTTTTCCGTTTAATGGCTGGATGGCTCCGCTTTAAATAGAGGGGTAAAACCGCTTAATAATGTTTAGTTGGATGAAATTGGCCTTATTTTAACGCTAAAAAAAGAGTGATTTGGGTAAAAATCAGATTTCTTTCAATTCTAGCCTCTTTGCCTCTTGGAAATAGCTTTTAGACTTCTTATTTAAAGTGTTATTAAGCTTGGTCTTTTGTGCTTGTTATTGGCGCAAGGATTTTACTGAAAAATTTACTGAATTAGCTTATAAGGCTGGGATGCTAAAATACTTAATTAGGCCTTAAATTTGGTTTTTAGCTTGGTTTCGGTCATTCAATTCACTATTGTAGGCCTGTTTCATGACTAAAACTGATATTTTATGAGTTTTTGTGATGAAATATTTTATGTAATGAGACAATGATTAGAATAAATTGATCTATTTGATTTTTCTCAGCACTTGTCTTTGGGATAGGAAATTTTTATGAATTCGCATTTTCGCAATTTCGCGGTTTGGGTTGTCATTTTATTGTTGTTGCTTGTTTTGTTTAACATGATCCAAGGGGCGCAAAATAATCCAAAACAAACTCAGATTAGCTATTCAGAATTGCTGGCTCAGGTTGAGCAGGGCAATGTGAAAGAGCTGACGATTGCTGGTCAGAAAGTGACCGGGCAATTTGGTAATGGGGGTGCTTTTGCGACTTATGCGCCGAATGATCCGAATTTAATTGGTACGCTTTCTTCTAAGGGTGTGAAGATTACAGCTAAGCCACCTGAAGATGAATCTAATTCATTCCTCAATATTCTTCTCACTACCTTCTTGCCTGTTCTGTTGCTTATTGGTGTTTGGATTTTCTTCATGCGCCAGATGCAAGGTGGTGGTGGAAAGGCCATGGGCTTTGGTAAATCCAAGGCTAAGCTCCTAACAGAGCATCATGATCGTAAGACATTTGAAGATGTAGCTGGTGTTGATGAAGCTAAAGATGATTTGGTTGAGATTGTTGAATATTTAAGAGATCCACAAAAGTTCCAACGTCTAGGTGGTCATATTCCGCATGGTGCTCTCCTTGTGGGTCCTCCTGGTACTGGTAAAACGTTGCTTGCACGTGCTATCGCTGGTGAAGCCAATGTGCCGTTCTTTACAATTTCAGGTTCTGACTTTGTTGAGATGTTTGTTGGTGTTGGTGCGAGCCGTGTGCGTGACATGTTTGAGCAAGCAAAACGCAATGCCCCTTGTATTATCTTTATTGATGAGATTGATGCTGTTGGTCGCCATCGTGGTGCTGGCCTTGGTGGCGGTAATGATGAGCGCGAGCAAACACTGAACCAATTGTTGGTTGAGATGGATGGTTTTGAAGCGAATGAAAGTATCATTTTGCTTGCTGCGACCAACCGTCCTGATGTTTTGGATCCAGCTCTCTTGCGCCCTGGTCGTTTTGACCGGCAAGTTGTTGTGCCGCTTCCTGATGTTGTGGGCCGAGAAAAAATCTTAAAAGTGCATGCTGAAAAAGTACCATTGGCTCCAAATGTTGATGTGAAAGTTTTAGCGCGAGGAACGCCTGGGTTCTCTGGTGCTGATCTCGCCAACCTTGTGAATGAAGCTGCACTGTTAGCTGCGCGTCGTTCAATGCGTATGGTGACGCAACAAGAATTTGAAGATGCGAAAGATAAGGTCATGATGGGGGCGGAGCGCCGCTCTATGGTGATGACTGAGCATGAAAAGAAAAACACAGCCTATCATGAAGCTGGGCACGTGATTGTTGGCTTAAACGTTCCTGAATTTGATCCGCTGCATAAGGTGACAATTATTCCTCGTGGCCGTGCGCTTGGTGTGACCATGAACTTGCCTGAGACCGACCGTCATTCCTATACACGCCAATATTGTATTTCTCGTCTTGCGGTTCTTTTTGGTGGCCGTGAAGCTGAGATTAAAATCTTTGGCGATGATAAGGTGACAAACGGCGCCACTGGAGACATTCAGATGGCAACAAGTTTAGCGCGCCGTATGGTGATGGAATGGGGTATGTCTGAAAAGCTTGGCCGTGTTCTTTACAATAGTAATGAGCAAGAGGTTTTCCTTGGGCATTCTGTCACAAACTCTGTGAACATTTCTGAAGAAACCGCTCGTCTCGTTGATGAAGAAGTGCGCCGTCTTATTGATGATGGTGAGAAAACAGCGCGGCGGATTTTAGAAGAAAAGTCCGATGATTTGGAAGCGATTGCTCAAGGCCTTCTTGAGCATGAGACACTCAGTGGTGAGGAAGTTGATGATCTCATTAACGGCAAGCCATTGCAACGTGATGAGCCGGATGATCAATCAGGTGGCTCTCACTCAGTTGTTCCGATTGCAGGTAAGCCTAAACCAAAATCAGGGGGTGAAGAACCTTCTGGTGGTATGGAGCCGCAACCACAAGGTTAGTAGCTAGCTTTATATTGTAATAAAACAAAAAACCCAAGTCAGCGTTTGTGTTGGTTTGGGTTTTTTAGTAATAGAAACTTGGCTTTTCTTCTCAGAGGTGAAAAATGGATTATTGGCGCCCTTTACCTGTGCTATTTGACCCTGAGGATGGTATTTCAGGAGAGCAAAAGATTGCCTCTCTTGCTGGTGTGGATGGTCTTGGCTTTGCTTTGGTTGAGAAATTGAGCAGGCAAGGCCCTGATGTGCGCCGTCATATTTTATCACTCTCAGATTTTTTAAAAGATAATCCGCTTTCTTCTGAAATGATTTCATCTGCTAGACTGCCTCTTGGTGGGTTGAGTTTGAATAGCCCTCGTATTATGGGCATTTTAAATGTGACGCCGGACAGTTTTTTTGATGGTGGCCGACATGACCAGGTGAGCGTGGCTGTGGAGCATGCGCTTCGCATGGTGAAAGAAGGGGCTGATATTATTGATGTTGGCGGAGAAAGCACGCGCCCTGGTGCAGACCTTATCTCCATTGATGAGGAACTTAATCGCGTTATTCCTGTGATTGAAGCTTTAAAGGCTAAAACGGATGCTTTGATCTCGATCGATACGCGTAAACCAGAGGTGATGAGTGAGGCGATTAAAGCTGGCGCTGATATTATTAATGATGTGTCGGCTTTAACTTTTGATCCGAATTCGCTAGAAGTTGCGGCTGAGTTAAATGTACCTGTTATATTAATGCATTCGCAAGGTACACCTGAAGTGATGCAGGATAACCCTTCGTATAATCACGTGGTTTTGGATATTTATGATTACTTATCAGCTAGTTTGCAGCGGGCTGTTGAAGCTGGCGTTCGGACCGAAAATATCATTTTAGATCCAGGGATTGGATTTGGGAAAACCGTTTCTCATAATTGTGCTTTGCTCAAAGGTTTAAGTTTGTTTCATGGACTTGGTGTGCCGTTGTTGCTGGGGTGTTCTCGTAAATCTTATATTGCGGCTCTCTCTGATGGTGAAGCGGCAGATGAAAGGTTGCCTGGCTCGCTCTCAGGGGTCTTGCTTGGAGCGTCACAAGGGGTGCAAATTTTTAGGGTTCATGATGTTGCTGAGACCGTTCAAGCTTTAAAAACCTGGCATTGTAGAGCCCCTCTATAGTTAAGTCCCTATTTACCATACAAAGAAGCAGTTACGTAGGTTTCTGTAAAATTTAAGGGTTTTTATGAATTATGCCCCTGATATCATGCATTATTTGCGATATTTACTTGTAAAATTCATATGCAATATGTGATTGAGCAACTATTTTGCATCATGGATTTTGGGTTTAAATTGCATTATCACATTGTTGAGAACTCTGAAATCTCTATTAATCAGAGTTAATATTTATAGAAACATGGGTTGAGATTTTTATGTCTAAGAAGCTTTTTGGAACCGATGGCGTGCGTGGGCAAGCTAATAAATATCCAATGACAAGCGAAGTGGCCTTAAAACTTGGTATGGCTGCAGGTAAAATGTTCACAAATGGTGGGCATCGCCACAGAGTGGTGATTGGTAAAGATACTCGCCTTTCTGGTTATATGATTGAATCTGCTCTTATCTCAGGTTTCACCGCTGTTGGGATGGATGTGTTTCAACTTGGCCCCGTTCCAACGCCAGGGGTTGCAATGTTAACTCGCTCAATGAGAGCAGATCTTGGTGTGATGATTTCAGCTTCACATAATGGTTATGCTGATAATGGAATTAAGATTTTTGGCCCTGATGGCTATAAACTTAGTGATGCTCAAGAAGCTGAAATTGCAGAATTGATTAATGGAGATACCTCTAATCTATTGGCTGACCCTAAAAATATTGGGCGTGCTAAGCGGATTGAGAGTTCTCGTGATCGCTATATTGAGGCGGCCAAGCGCAGCCTGCCTCGTAATATGCGGTTTGAAGATTTACGCATTGTGATTGATTGTGCGCATGGCGCAGCTTACAAAGTGGCCCCTCTTGCTCTTTGGGAATTAGGTGCTGAAGTGATTACGATTGGTGTGGAGCCAAACGGTACCAACATTAATGATGGTTGTGGCTCGACTTCGCCCGAAGCACTTTGTGAAAAAGTGAAAGAAATGCGTGCTGACATTGGTATTGCGCTTGATGGTGATGCAGACCGGGTTGTGATTGTTGATGAAAAAGGCCAGTTAGTTGATGGTGACCAATTGATGGCTGTGATTGCGAAATCCTGGAATGATCAAGGAAAATTGCAAGCTGGCGGTGTTGTTGCAACCGTTATGTCAAACCTTGGGTTTGAGCGCTTTTTGACAAACGAGAAATTAAAGCTTGTTCGCACTCCAGTTGGTGATCGCTATGTGGTTGAGCATATGCGTGAGCATGGATTTAATGTGGGTGGAGAGCAATCTGGTCATATTGTTCTCACTGACTTTTCAACAACGGGTGATGGACTTGTTTCAGCATTGCAAGTACTGGCGGTTGTTGTTTCTTCTGGCAAACCGGTTAGTGAGGTTTGTTCGCAGTTTGAGCCTATTCCTCAGCTTTTACAAAATGTTCGTTTTAGCTCTGGCACTCCTCTTGAAGAGGTTTCAGTTATTGAAGCGATTAAAGAGGGTGAGTCGCGTCTTGGCACGAAAGGACGTCTTGTTATTCGTCCATCAGGGACAGAGCCCCTTATTCGTGTGATGGCAGAGGGGGATGATAAAGGTTTGGTTGAAGATGTTGTCTCTGACATTGTTGGTGTTTTGAAGGCTGTTTAGTGGCTTTTGAAATGTGTTGGTAAGTACGAGTACTTATTTGACTTTGCTAAACTTTTTTAAATGAATCGATTTTTGTTTTTCAAAAAAGGCCTGTGAATTGTTAGTGAAATCTTTACTTCAGTTAACATTTTGTTAATAGATTCAAAGGGTTTCTCTTGTTTGTGTTAATTGTCTTTTAACATTTCTCCGTGATTATGCCTAAAAGAGAACTGTGCTCGTTCTATTGAGTGCAGGGGGTCGCCACAGTTGTGTTGGCATTAATCTAAAGGGGAAATAATATGAGTAAATGTAAGGCAAGCTTTATCGGCGCCCTTATGTTAGTGCTAACAGGAACAACTGCTGGTGCTGCTGACTTGGGTGATGATTATCGTGGTAGTCTAAAAGATGATTCTTATGCGGAAGTATCCGATCACCAACGTGGCTGGTATTTGCGCGGTGATATTGGTGGCACTTTCTTTGATGATTACACCATGACAGATTCTAGCGCTGCTAAATTTATTTTAGAAGATATTGATGATAGTTTTAATTTTGGTGGTGGTATTGGTTATAATCTAATGCGTGGTTTCCGTGTGGATTTCACATTGGATTATAGAGCTGATACAGACCTATTTGCTCAACTAGATTCTGGTACATTGCCGGATAATCAATTTACAGGTGAAATGAGTTCGCTTGTTGGTTTGGCTAACCTTTATTATGATCTGGATATGGGGCACCGTATCACACCTTACATTGGTGTTGGTATTGGTTTTGCTGCTCTTTCTATGGATGGAGATGATTCAGACGATAGCGATACAACATTCGCTTGGGCCATTATGGCAGGTGTTGATATCGACCTTCGTACAAACTGGAAGCTTGATGTTGGCTATCGTTATTTAAATATGGGTGATGCTAGTTTTGATGATCGCAAAATTCCTGGTCGTTCATTTGAAGTTGAAGACCTTGAAGCTCATGAATTCCGTGTTGGTCTTCGCTATCAGCTTGGTTGCTTAAGAGATTGTGAGCCTAGCTACGAGCCATATAAATAAGCTCAAATAAATAATTATCTAAAGGCAGGTTTTTTAACCTGCCTTTTTTGTTGGTTTTTTTCTCTCACGGCTATTCCATGAGCTGAAGCTCATGGGCCTCCGAGGGGCGGGGCTCACCCCGGGCAGCTGGCGCTGCCATGTCCCTCAGCCTTTTATGACCCTTCAGTTGTCCACTAGCAACCGGGCTAAGGCTGAGCTCCTTCTTCGTAAAGTAAGCTTCATTGTTGGCAAATTTTTTGAGCAAATTAGTTTAAAATTAAGTCGCTTTATTGAAGCGCATTTTTTGTCTAATGAGTTGAATGTTTATCTTTGGTAGAAAGTTTTAAGTCATGTCTTTATTGCATAGGTGCTAATTTGAGTGCTGTGCGACAATTTTGTTGACAAAGGGGATCAACTACCCTATCTGCATCAGTGGGCCACCTCTCCCCACCGAGAGGCAACTATCTGAGAGGGTAGATCATGACAGATCTTACAAAGCCGGCTGCGCTGCCGCTAAACGCGCACTTTTCTTCTGGACCATGTGCAAAACGCCCTGGTTATTCTCTAGACAATTTAAAAGATGCTGTGCTTGGACGTTCACATCGTTCAGGCATTGGTAAAGAACGTTTAAAGTTCGCTATCGACAAGACCAAAGAGCTTCTTGGCATTCCTGAAAGCTATGTTGTTGGTATTATGCCAGCTTCTGACACGGGTGCATTTGAAGCTGCGATGTGGTCACTGCTTGGTGAACGCGGTGTGGATGTTTTGGCTTGGGAGAGCTTTGGTAAAGGTTGGGTAACCGACATTACTAAGCAACTCAAGCTTGATAATGTTCGAGTATTAGACGCCGATTATGGCGAACTTCCTGATTTAAGCGAAGTTAATTTTGATAATGATGTTGTCTTTACCTGGAATGGTACAACGTCAGGTGTGCGTGTTCCAAATGGTGATTGGATCCCTGCTGATCGCGCTGGTTTAACATTGGTTGATGCAACTTCAGCTGTTTTTGCTCAAGAAATTGATTGGGACAAAGTTGATGTGCTGACTTACTCTTGGCAAAAAGTCATGGGTGGTGAAGGTCAACATGGCATGCTTGTTTTATCACCTCGTGCTGTTGCTCGTTTAGAGAGCTACACGCCAGCTTGGCCGATGCCAAAAATCTTCCGCCTCACTAAAGGTGGCAAATTGATCGATGGTATCTTTAAAGGGGCCACAATTAATACGCCATCTATGCTTGCTGTAGAAGACTATGTTGATGGTCTTAAGTGGGCTGAAAGCATTGGTGGCTTAAATGCGCTAAAAGCACGGGCTGACAAGAACGCTCAAGTTCTAAATGACTGGGTTGCGAAAACTGATTGGGTGGCAAATTTAGCTGTTAGCGACGATATTGCTTCTAATACATCGGTTTGTTTGAAGATTGTTGACCCTGCTGTTGCAGCGCTTGACGCTGACAAGCAAGCCGCTTTTGCAAAACGCATTGTGAAACTTCTTGATGAAGAAAATGCTGCTAAAGACATTGGTTCTTACCGTGATGCGCCGGCTGGCCTTCGAATTTGGGCAGGTGCCACAGTTGAAGCAAGTGATCTTGAGTTACTTACACCTTGGCTTGATTGGGCTTTTGCAACTGCAAAGTCTGAACTTGCATAAAGTGCAGTTCATTTTCACTCAGAATATTCAATAGACACTTCAATTCTTATATTTAGATAAAAGACCTCTCTTTAATGTAGAGAGGTCTCCTTAAAGGAGAAATCCATGGCACCACGTGTTCTTATTTCAGATAAATTAAGCCCGCTTGCTCAAAAGATTTTCGAAGAGCGAGGCATTGACGTTGATGTTAAAGTTGGTTTGGACAAAGACGAGCTACTCGAGATTATCGGTGATTATGATGGCCTGGCTATTCGTTCAGCGACCAAGCCAAATGAGAAAATTTTAGCAGCTGCTAAAAACCTTAAAGTGATTGGCCGTGCTGGTATTGGTGTTGACAATGTTGACATTAAAGCCGCGACTGCTAACGGCACCATTGTGATGAACACACCTTTTGGTAACTCAATCACAACAGCTGAACATGCTATTTCAATGATGATGGCGCTTGCTCGTCAGATCCCAGATGCGAATACATCTACCCATGCTGGTAAATGGGAGAAATCAAAGTTCATGGGTGTTGAAGTTACTAACAAAACACTTGGTGTTATTGGTTGTGGTAACATTGGCTCTATTGCTGCTGAGCGTGGTATTGGCCTCAAGATGAAAGTGATCGCGTTTGATCCTTTCCTCACAGCTGAGCGTGCTGTTGAAATTGGTGTTGAAAAAGTTGAACTTGATGATCTATTCAAGCGTGCTGATTTCATTACACTACATACACCACTTACAGACAAAACTAAGAATATCATCAATGCTGAAGCTATAGAGAAAATGAAAGATGGCGTGCGTATTGTGAACTGTGCGCGTGGTGGCTTGGTTGACGAAGAGGCTCTTCGTGCTGCGCTTGATAGCGGCAAGGTGGCCGGTGCTGCGTTTGATGTGTTTGCTGAAGAGCCTGCTAAAGAAAATGTGCTCTTTAATGCGCCTAACATGATTTGTACGCCTCACCTTGGCGCGTCTACTGATGAAGCGCAAGTGAATGTGGCTGTGCAAGTGGCTGAGCAAATGTCAGATTATTTGCTCACCGGGGCGATTACTAATGCGATCAACTTCCCATCAGTTTCTGCTGAAGAAGCACCGCGTTTGCGCCCTTACGCGCAGCTTGCTGAACAGCTTGGTTTGTTTGCAGGCCAATTGATTGAAACCGGTTTAGAGGAAATTCGTGTTGAATTTGTTGGTGATATTGGTGATTTGAATACTAAGACACTGACTGCAGCTGCTGTTTGCGGTGTTATGCGTCCTCAATCAGCTGACATCAATATGGTGAGTGCAACGGTTAATGCACAAGAACGCGGCATTGTGATTGAAGAAACGAAACGCAGTGCTGAAGGTGCTTATGGCGAATATATGCGCCTTACTGTTAAAACAGAACGTCAGGAACGCTCTGTAGCTGGTACTGTTTTCTCTGATGGCAAACCTCGGATTATTCAAGTGCGCGGTATTAACATGGAAGCCGCGTTAGATGATGAGATGCTTTATGTTGAGAATACAGATAAGCCAGGCTTTATCGGTGCGCTAGGTTCTGTGCTTGGTGATGCGAATACAAACATCGCTAACTTTAACCTTGGCCGTGAAGAAGAAGGCGGTAAAGCTTTGGCGCTTATTGGCGTTGATAACCGTGTTACTGATGATGTGCTTGAAGCCGTTAATGCTCTTGAGCATGTGGTTGACGCGAAGCGCCTAAGTTTCTAGTTTTCTCTCACGGGCTATTCTGCCGCTGAAGCGGCAGGCCCTCCGAGGGGCGGTGCAACGCACCGGGTTGCTCTTGTTTGCGCTTCAGGTTGCCCACCAGCAACCGCGCTGGCGCTTCGCCATGTCCCTCAGCCCGAAGAGGGCTGAGCTCCTTCTTCGTGTAGCTTGTTCAGTGTTGAGATTCGGGCACTGACAATTATCTACACTATTAAACGTTGTTCAAAGAAGGTCTCTCTGTTGTCACAGGGGGGCCTTTTTTTTAGTTAAGAGTAAAACCGAACTTTAGAAGCGGAATAATTGAGAATGAATTTTATAAATGAAAACCGTACGTTACAAATTTGTAATGTGGGGCTTTTTTCATATTCGGTTCATGTTGAGAGGTGTTTATTTGTTGCACCTTAAAGACACAAATGTGTTTCTTTTAAAACTGAAATTTGGGGTTTGGACATTTTAGATATCAGAGCATATCTGCTCATTGGGAGAAATTAGATGAAAACATTAGAATTGGGTGACGTTGTTGATACTTCGTCAAAAAAAGTAGGGCGCAGATTTATTAAGTTTGGGCTAGCAGCTTGTTTAGCAACAACGTCACTAACTGGTGTCTCTATAAGCACAGCGCTTGCTGATGAGATTAACAGTACGTCACGGATCTCGTCTGTGATGGTCTTTCCGCGTGGTGCACAGGTCACGCGGATCATCAATGTAGACCTGCCGGCTGGGGAACATCAGTTGATGGTGAAAGATTTACCAGCTGATTTGCAAGCGCAATCTTTGCGTATTGAAGGGGCGGGTGTTGCTCCTATTATCATTGGCTCTGTTGACCAGAAACTAGTGACTGAAGCTTTGAATTCAACAACTGACACATCAGCTCGCGAGCTTTTAAAGCAACAATTGCAGACATTGCTTGATGAACGTGAGCTAACTAATTCAATTATTCAAGCGGCTGAATTGCAGAAAAAGCTTTTGAATGAAATGGCGCTGTTGCCGTCTCGTCCAATTGGGCGAAACGAACAAGGTGGTACTGATGTGGTGACACAATATTCTAACCTTTATAATTTGATGGGTGACAAGTTTTTAGAGACGCAAGCGAAAGCTTTAAAGGCGAAAGTGCAACTGCGTGATTTGGATAAACGCATTAAGAATTTGCGCGCGCAATTGGCTGAGAAACCAAATAATCGTCAGCGCCGTACGCATCTAACAGTGAATGTTGAAACTGACAAGCCAGGTAAGGCGCGCTTTGTGGTGCATTATCAAATTAGAGGGGCGAGTTGGTCGCCGCTTTATGATGCCCGTTTGCAAACGGCTGATGGCAAGCAAAAGGCAAGTCTCAATTTGGTGCGCCGCGCCGTCATTCGCCAGTCAACTAGTGAAGACTGGACGAATGTGAAGCTGAGGTTATCTACGACTAATCCAACTGGGCGCACAAAAGCACCTGATCTATTTGCTTGGTTGATTGATTATAAAAGCAAGCCAAAAGTAGGTCGCATCATTCAGCCAATGGCAATGGAGCAAATGCAAGATAGTTATGCGGATCAGAAGAGATACAAATTAAAGAAATCTCTTTCTCGCTCGCCAGGTCAACTCGCAATGGTAAAACCTGCCAAACCACGCCAGGCTAAAGTGAACAGTGGGCAATTTCAGATGACATTTGATGTTGCGAATAAAACAACCATTAAACGTGATGGTTCGGCTAAGAAAGTGTTTTTAGATGCGCTGTCACTTACACCTGATGTGCAATTGTTTGCAGTGCCGAAGAAAATGCAAAAGGCTTTCTTACATGCGTCTTTCGTGAACAAGACTGGGAATGCGCTTATTCCAGGATCTGTCTCTCTCTTTAGAGATGGGGTTTATGTTGGGCAATCTCGCCTTGGATTAGTGGAGCCAGATCAAAAACTAGACATAGGCTTTGGTGTTGATAGCAAAGTGAATGTGAAGTGGGTTCGCCAAGACCGCGTTAAAGGGAAAACCGGATTGCTTACAACATCAAATAGTGATGTTCGTAAATATAAGGTGACATTGGTGAGTGGTCATAAAACGCCAATGAAAGTAACCGTGCTTGATCAGATGCCTTATTCTGAAAAAGAGACGTTGCAAGTGTCACTTTTAAAAGCGAGCCCGAAACCAACGCGCTCCAATGTTGATGATAAGCGCGGTGTGATGGCATGGGACTTAACTCTTGCTCCGCAAAAAGCTCAAGTGATTGAGTTTGGCTATCAGGTTGTATGGCCGAAGGATAAATCAATCACGCTACGTTAAGGCTAAGATCAACCCATATTACATGAACGAAGATGCCGCTAACTTATTTAGTGGCATCTTTTTTTTGTGGTGATTTTGATGAGAGGAGTACACCGGTAAAAATCAGAGCAAAGCCGACAAGATGGAAGATTTGGGGTTTCTCACCGAGGAATAAAAATGAAAGTAGGGCGCCCATTGGTGTCATTAAATAAAGTAAAATGCCTGTGGTGTTAGGACCGATGAGTTGGACGCCTCTGTTATAAAAAATATAAGCCAACAGGCCTGGGAAAATGCCCACATAAAGCAAGACACTCAGGTTGGTGAAATTCATTTCTGCTCTAAACCCTAAATAAAACTCAATTATAGAGAAGGGGATGAGTATGATGGTGGCGGTTGCAAAGGTGAGCGCTGCAAAAGAAAGGGCGTGCAGTTTTGGACGCCCGGGCAAGAGGGCTGTGTAAATGGCCCAACAGATGATTGCTATGATGACGAGTAAGTCACCGAAGGTGAAGTTTAATTCTAGCAATTTGCTCAAGTCACCTTTTGCGATGATGTAGAGAACGCCAATCAGTGAAATCATGACTGATATGGTCTCTTTGCCTGTGATGTTGGTGTTGTTGATCAAATAGTTCGAGAGAATAATAAAAATTGGCAAAGAGGCATTGATGACAAATGCATTGGTGGCTGTTGTTGTATGGAGGCCAAGATAGGTGAGGGCATTAAAAGCCGCGCCGCTTAAGAGGCCAAGCATGAAAAAATAAGGGATGCGATTTTTATATTCTGGCCAGTCCTCTTTCAAGTGCGGCCAGGCAAAGGGGAGCAATAATAAAAAGGCCAATAGCCAGCGCAGGCAACTTAAGATCATCGGTGGCACAGTTTCAGCAACGCCTTTGCCTAGTACAAAATTTCCCGCCCAAAACAGCATGGCCAGAGTTATGAGCAGATAGGCATTGTTATAAAGGCGGTTGATGAGGGACATGTTTTGACCT